>JBFIDI010000033.1:0-21116 GCA_041581405.1 Burkholderiaceae bacterium | reverse complement strand
GGCCCATCCGGGTCGCGGCGCCGGCGGCGGTATCCAGGTGATCTGCGACGCCGGGGTCCAGCGCGTCGCCCAGGTCTTCGCGCGCGATGCGCAGATAGGCGGTCACATGGCGCAAGGAGGCGCGCAGGTCGTGCGAGACCGAATACGTGAAGTCCTCCAGCGCCAGCTGCACCTGGGCCAGTTCACGCTCGAGTTGATCGACACGCTGGCGCAGATCGACCGGCGTACCGTCGGCACGACTCATTTCTTCGGGCGTTTCCATCCGGCAATCGTGGTCTGGCGGCCGCGCGCCACACTGAGTGCACCCGGCGCCGTGTCCTTGGTGATCGTCGAGCCGCCACCGACCGTGCCGCCGGCGCCGAGCGTGACCGGTGCAACCAGCACGCAGTTGCTGCCCACGTGCACGTCGTCCTCGATCACCGTGCGGTGCTTGAACGCACCGTCGTAGTTGGCGGTGATGCTGCCGGCGCCGTAGTTGACGCGTTCGCCCACCGTCGCATCGCCCAGGTAGGCCAGGTGGTTGGCCTTGGCCCCCTTGGCCAGCGTGGAGTTCTTGACCTCGACGAAGTTGCCGATGTGCACCTCTGCGCCCAGCTGCGCCCCCGGACGCAGGCGCGCAAACGGGCCGACCAGGGCGCCGGCACCGACCGTGACCCCGGTCTTCTCGCCATCGATGTGGGTGAACGGATGGATCACCGCACCGGCCTCGATCCGGGCGTTGGCAATGACGCAGTTGGCACCGATGCGCACGTCGTCGCCAAGCTCAACCGAGCCCTCGAAGACGCAGTTGACGTCGATCGCCACGTCCTGCCCGCACTGCAACTCGCCGCGCACGTCGATGCGCGCGGGGTCGGCGATACGCACGCCCTGCTCCATCAATCGTGTCGCCTGGCGCTGCTGGAAGGCCCGTTCGAGCTCGGCCAGCTGCACCGGGCTGTTGACGCCGGCCACCTGCACCGCGTCGAGGATGCGGTGCGCCACCACCGGCACGCCGTCGGCGACGGCGAACTTGACGATGTCGGTGAGGTAATACTCCTTCTGCGCGTTCTTGTTGTCCAGCCGCGCCAGCCAGGCCTTGAGCAGTCGTGCCGGCACCGCCATGATGCCGCTGTAGATCTCGCGGATCGACAACTGCTCGGGGCTTGCGTCCTTCTGCTCGACGATGGCCCGCACCGGCGCACTGTCGCCACCGCCGTCACGCACGATGCGTCCGTAACCGGCGGGGTTCGCCAACTCCAGCGTGAGCAAGGCCAGCTTGTCGCCGCCGCCCAGCGCGATCAGGTCGCGCAAGGTCTGCGCCTGGGTCAACGGCACGTCGCCGCTGAGCACCACCACCGTGCCATCGTCGGGAAGCACCGGAACGGCCTGTTGCACCGCGTGCCCGGTGCCGAGCTGCGGCTCCTGGCGCACGCAGCGCAGCTGCAACGACGATGCCAGGCCACTGGCGGGGCCGCAGGCGGCCTCCACCCTCTCGGCGCCGTGGCCGGTGATCAGCACCGCATTGCGGGCTCCGAGCTCGGCGGCCGTCGCCAATACATGGTGCACCAGAGCACGCCCGGCCAATGGGTGCAATACTTTGGGCAACCGGCTCTTCATGCGGGTTCCCTTGCCCGCCGCCATGATGACCACATCCACGATGCCAACACTTGATTCCATATCCCTGTTCCGTCGCCTGGTAGTGAGTTGGCCTGCGATTATCCGCCTGCTGCTGGTGGGCATCGCCGCGGCCCTGCTGACCGCCTGCAGTGCGGTCAAGCTGGCGTACAACAACCTGCCCGAATTGAGCTACTGGTGGGTCGACGGTTATGCCGATCTGGGCGATGCGCAGTCCGTGCAATTGCGCAACGACCTGGCCCGGCTGCACGAGTGGCACCGCGTCAACGAGATGCCCCGCATCGCCGACCTGCTGCAGCAGATCGCGCGCGACACGCCGGCCGACACCACGGCCGGCGACGTGTGCCGGTTCTTCGACCAGCTGCGCGAGCGCTTCGACGTGGTCAGCCGCCAGGCCGAACCCGGCGCCGTGACGCTGGCCGCGTCGCTGACGCCGGCCCAGCTCGAACACATCGAGGGCAAGTTCGACAAGGGCAACGCCGAGTGGCGCCGCAAGTGGGTCGCCGTCGACCGCGCCCGGCGGCTGGAGCGGCGCTTCGAGTCCTCGCTCGAACGCGCGGAACAGTTCTACGGCACGCTCGACGACCGCCAACGCGCCGTGCTGCGGGCCGGCCTTGCCCGCTCGAGCTGGGACCCGCAGCGCAGCTTCACGGAACGCCAGCGCCGGCAACAGGACCTGCTGCGGACGCTGCGCACGGTCAGTGGCGCCAGCGGGGCGGCACGCCCGACGCCGCAGCAGGCGGCCGGGCTGCTGCGGGCCTACCTGGAGCGGACGGCGCGCTCGCCCGACCCGGCCTACCGCGCGCACGCCCAGACCACGATCGAGGAAAACTGCCTGGTCTACGCGCAGTTGCACAACAGCACCTCGGCGGCCCAGCGCGCCCGCGCCGTCGAACGGGTGGCGGCGTACGAACGCGACGCGCGGGAGCTCTCGGGCGCGCCCTGACGGTTCGCGTCCCCCTTGCGGCGGACGGCCGCGCGTCGTGGCGCACGGCATTTGTTACATTCAGCGACAAGGCCGTCCGGTGCCGGCCGATCGAGGAGCTCGCAGCCATGTCGACGCCATGCGATGCCTTTGTGGCCGACACGCGCCATCCCGAGTCGCTGCGGCAACTCGTGGCACGTGGCGACATCCGGCGTTACCGCAAGGGCACGATCCTGATCCAGGAGGGCGATGTCGGCGAAACGCTGTTCGTCGTGATCGAGGGCCGGGTCAAGGTCTACTGCGTCGACGCGAACGACAAGGAGATCACCTTCGGCCTGTTCGGCCCCGCGGAGTACTTCGGCGAGATGGCGCTCGACGGCGGCCCGCGTTCGGCCAGTGTCATCACGCTCGAGCCCACCGTATGCGCCGTCGTGCACCGGCGGGCCTTGTCGGAGTTCATCGCCGAACGCCCGGAATTCTGCTACGAGCTGCTGTCCAAGGTGATCCAGCGCCTGCGGCTCGCCACCCGCGATGCGCGCAACCTGGCCTTCATCGACGTCTACGGCCGCATCACCCGGCTGCTCAACGACATGGCCACGGTGCAGGCCGACGGCCGTCGCATGGTGATGGAGCGCATCACCCACCAGGAGATCGCCAGCCGCGCGGGATGCAGCCGCGAGATGGTCAGCCGCATCCTCAAGGACCTGGTCAGCGGTGGTTACATCGCAAGCTGCGACCGGCACATCGTGCTGCTGGCCAAGCTGCCGCCACGCTGGTAGGTGGCGCGCACCGGCGTCGCCCGCGCGTTGGTGCATACGTCACAAAAGTGTCCGGGCAATTGCACATCCCGCACGGGCCGGTTCTTCCTAAGCTGTGATCCACGCACCGCACAGGCACACCATCGTGCAACGGGTGCGACCACAGGAGGACCCCACCATCATGCCGCACACCGATCCACACGCACGGTCCGCCACCGGCGCAGCCCTGGCGGGCAACCCGTCGCCGCATCCGGGCGAGCCGTCCGAGTTGCAGCTGCTGCGCATGGCGCTGAACCAGATGGACTATGGACTGGTCGTCGTCGACAGCGAGTCCGCGATGGTGCAGTTCGCCAATGCGCTCGGCCAGGCCGCCCTGCTCGAATGCCCGGACGGCTCCGGCGCACTCGGCCGGGGGTCCGGTCTGCGGCTGCTCCACGGCAGGGTCATGGCGCAACGCCCGTGCGACAACGAAACCCTGCGCCGCACGCTGGACCGCGCCCGCGCCGGCCTGCGCGGATTCCTGTGCCTGGGCGAGGGAACACAGTCATCGGCCGTCGCCGTGTTGCCGCTGATCGGCCCGCGCAACCCGTTCGACCTGCACGCGTACGGCACACTGGGATCGGCCGTGCCACCCAGTTATGCCTTGCTGGTGTTCGCCAAGCAGCAGTTGTGCGACGACTCGACCATGGCCTTGTTCGCCCGCGAGCGTGGCCTGACCAGCGCCGAGGGCCAGGTGCTGGCGCAGGTCTGCAAGGGCCTGCGCCCGGCCCAGATCGCGCACAACCACGGCGTGCGCATCTCGACCGTGCGCACGCAGCTGCGCAGCATCCGCATGAAGACCTGCTGCGAGACGATCCGCGACCTGGTGCAGCAGGTCTCGGTGTTGCCGCCGATGGCACGGCAGCTGTCGGGCCAGGCGCGCGGCTGACGCCGCAGCAACGGAAAAGGGGCCCGTGCGGGCCCCTCAAGTAGCGCGTGCCGGTGGACGCTCAGTCCTGCAGCGCCGCCCACATCTCCTTGTCGCGCTCGGCCGTCCAGATGCGCGGATTCTTGATGCCCTTGGCCTCGTCGTAGGCCCGGCTCACGTCGAACGGCAGGCAGTGTTCGTAGATGAACACCTGGCCGAACAGCGGATCCATGCTCTTGCGCGTATGGGCCATCGCGGCCTTGAGGTCCATGTCGGCGGCGGCGGCCTCCTTGCCGCAGCGGAACAAGGTCTCGACCCAGGACTTGGTGTAGTCCAGCGCCTTGTTGACGTCCTCGGCGCCCTTCATCGCTTCACCCCGGCCCGGCACGATGGCCTGTGCACCCAGCGCGCGCAAGGCCTCGAGCGTGGCCGGCCATTCCTCCAGCTGGGCGTCGCCGGTATAGACACCCGCCTGGTATTCGACCAGGTCGCCGCTGAACAGCACTTTTTCCTCGGCCACCCAGGCGATGGTGTCGCCACGGGTATGGCCCGCGCCCGGATGCCAGACCTGGACCTTGACACCGCCCAGGTCCAGCGTCAGCTTGCCGGGCACTTCGCCACGGGCCGGATCCCCGCCACCGATGACCAGGGTCGGCCAGGTCAGGCCCGGCACCGACTCGGCATTGCGGAACAGGCGCGGAAAACGCTCCATCTCGCTTTGCATGTCCTGTGCGCCCCGCTCCTGGATCAGCTCGTACGTGCCCTGGCTGGCGATGATCTCGGTCGCGCCTTCGGCGGCATAGGCGCTGGCGCCCAGCACACGCACGGCGTGGTAGTGGGTCAGGAGCACGTATTTGATGGGTTTGTCGCTGACGGTGCGGATCCGCGCGATCAGGTCCTGCGCCATCGCAGGGGTGGCGGTCGCATCGCTGACCATGATGAACTTGTCGCCGATGATGACGCCGGAATTCGGATCGCCTTCGGCGGTATAGGCCCAGCAATGGGCGCTGAGCTGCTCGAACGTGATCTTCTTGTCGTCGAGGTCGGCCTGCGACGCGAATGCCTTGGTGTTGCCGGTCTTGGCTTGGGACATGGAACTCTCCTTCAGAATCGGGCGATTTTACCTATTCGTAATGCGTTACGGATAGGTAAATGATCGAAGCCTGGCGCTCCCGCGATCACGCCATCAGCGCCATAACACATTCGAGCGTGCCAGAAACGTCGGCCATGCTGACATCGGCGTTTTCATCCCTGCCGGCATCGGGGACAAAAACACATAACCCATTGACTTGAAACGATATTTCCTCTGGAATGGAAATTGCTTCCTGTTACGTGTTCGGTCTTCCGGGCATTTCAACAACAGGAGGTAAATCGTGAATTTTTCACCCATGCGTCTCAAAACGGTCCCGTTGGCGGTCGCCGTCATGCTCGGCGGCCTGTCCACCGGCGTCTGGGCCGATGCCGTGGCGTTCGGCCCCAACATCACGCTCGATGCCAACTATTCACTCAATGGTGGCCCCACCGTGGATGGCATGAGCGACCCGAGCTCGAACCTGTACAACCCGTCGAGCAACGGCGCGGACTTCTACCTGTTCAAGAGCGATGCCGGCAGCAACGTGTTTTTCCACACCTACGGCTTTGCGGCGTCGCCGACCTATTTCGGCGCCCGCGCTTCGGGCGAAGGTTTTTTCAGCGCCGACACCCGCGCGAGTTTCTCGCAGCAGTTCACGAACACCTCCGGCGTGGCACAGACCTACAACTTCTCGTTCATGGTCGACGCCGGTGAAGTCGGCGTGCTCGGTTCGGGTGCCGGTTTTGCCAGCCTGCTGCTCAACATCAAGAAAAACGGCGCAACGGTCGCACAGGACCTCACCAGCATCACGCAGACCGCGACGGGCGACGTGACCTGTACCGACACGGACATCGGCCTGGCCTACATGTCGTGTTTCAACGGCACCAGCTCCAATGCGTCGAGTTTCGGCGGCCTGTTCAACGTCAGCATGGGCCAGATCGCCGCCGGCGAGTCCTTCACGCTGGACTACGACATCATCGCCACCGTGTCCGGTCAACTGGGAGCCGACACCGGCACCTACTACCAGGCCTGCAGCGACGGGTACGGCGGTTACGCCGAACTCGCCGGCATCGACGACAACAATGGCGACCCGTTCGACCCGGACAAGGAGATCTGCAGCTTCCAGCAGTTCTTCCCCGGCGCCGCGATCGCCCGCTCCGGCGATCCGTTCAACGGCCCGAACTTCGGCGACGGCAGCCAGAGCGCAAACAACTCCGCCGCCTTCCTCGTGACCAGTACACCGGCCAACGGCGTGCCGGAGCCGGGCTCGCTGGCGCTGATCGGCCTCGGACTGGCCGGCGTGGCAGCGGCCCGGCGCAAACGCGCGACGCAGGCGCAGTGACAACCGGCGCGATGATCGGTTGAAGTGGACGAACGGCACCTGCGGGTGCCGTTCTCCTTGGTGGCCGCTCGTCGGCCGTTGTTAGCATCAGGCCATGGCACGATATCTGTTTGCTTGGGAACTCGGCGGCGACTACGGCCACCTGGCGCGGCTGCTGCCGGTGGCGCTGGAGCTGCGCGCGCGCGGCCACGAGGTGGTGTTCGCGGTGCGCGACCTGATGGGCGCCGAGAAGTTGCTGACACCCCACGGCATCCGCACCTGGCAGGCGCCGTTGTGGCTGCGCAAGGTGACGCAGCTTCCCGATGCCATCACCTACTCCGAACTGCTGATGCGTTTCGGCTACCTGAATGCCACCGCGCTGACCGGTATCTGCCGCGCCTGGCGCAACCTGATCGAGCTGCTGGCGCCGGACGTGGTCGTGATGGACCATGCCCCCACCGCACTGCTCGCGACCCGCGGGCTGGCGCTGGCCCGGGTCAACTTCGGCGACGGCTTCTGCATTCCGCCGCATGGCCGGCCGATGCCGCACTTTCGCTGGTGGATGCGCGAGAACATGGTGCGGGTGCAGGACTCCGAACAACACGCGGTGACGACCGCCAACCAGGTGCTGCTCGCGCTGGATGCGCCGACCATGACCGGCATGGGCGAGCTGCGCGACTGCGATGCCACGCTGATGTGCAGCTTCGCCGAACTCGACCACTATCCGCAGCGCGACGACAACGACTACCTCGGGCCGATCTTCGCCCTCGGCCAGGGCGCCGACCTGCCCTGGCCCGACGCACCCGGGCCGCGGGTGTTCGCCTATCTCAAGCCGGAATACGCCGGGCTCGACAACATCCTGGCGGCATTGCACAAGTCCGGCGCCAGCGCGCTGGTGCACGTGCCCGGTGCGGCGCGCAAGACGCTGCAGACCTTCAGCAGCGGCACCGTGGTGGTGTCGCCGGACCCGCTGGACATGGCCGCGATGCGCAGCGGCTGCGACCTGGCGATCTGCCACGGCGGCGCCGGCACGACCGCCGCCATGCTGCTGGCCGGCAAGCCGCTGATGGTGTTCCCGATGCAGATGGAACAGACCATGTCGGCCCACCGCCTGTCCGACCTCGGCGTCGCGGTCGTGCTTGCCGCCGAAGCCAGTGCCCAGATGCCGCGCCTGCTCAAGAAGGCCCTGGCCGACCCCGCGATGACCCGGGCCGCCCAGGCCTTCGCGCAACGCCACCAGGCTTACGACCAGCAGGCGACCATCCGCACCGCGGCCGATCGATGCGAAGCCGTCGTGCGCACGGCGAACCCATGAACGACCTGCCCCGGTTCTCCGTCGTCATCTGCAACTACAACTACGCCCGCTTCGTCGGCGAGGCGATCCGCAGCGCGCTCGACCAGGACTACCCCAGCGACAGGATCGAGGTGATCGTGGTCGACGACGGCTCGACCGACGATTCGCGCGCGGTCTACGCGCAGTTCGCCGACGACCCCCGCTTCACCGCCGTGCTGCAGGACAACCGCGGGCAGACCGCCACCTACGAGGCCGGCGTGCGCAGGGCGGTCGGCGACTATGTCTGCCTGCTCGACTCGGACGACCGCTTCCTGCCCGACAAGCTGCGCCGGGTCGCAGACCACATCGCCGGACTGGGCGAAGCGCCCGACCGGCTGTTCCTGTGCCATGACCTGTGGCTCGACTGCACCGACGCCGACAACACCACCAGCCGCCTGCCCCAGTCCTGGTTCGACCTGGTCAGCGTGACCGAGTTGCCCGATTGCCTGACGCTGGAGCAGCCGGTCACGCATTTCCCGTTCTCCATCCCCTGCGGACTGGTGTTCTCGCGCACGCTGGTGCTCGACTGCCTGCAGGCCTTGCCGACCTGGGAGTTCAACCGCGGCGCCGACGGCATTCTGTGCCCGGCGGCGTTGATCCGGACCGGGCGCGCGCATTACCTGCGCGAGGCACTGGGCATCTACCGCATCCACGGCGCCAACGAGTTCGCCAGCATCGTCGACGGCAAATACGTGCCGCGTTTCGATCCGCACAACCGGGCACCGAAGACGCAACGTTTCCTCGAGCACTGGCTCGACCTGCAGGACAAGACCCCGGCCGAACGCATGCAGGCGCTGCAATACCTGCGCGGCCGCGAACACCTGGTGCGCCGCCTGTCGGCCACGCACCGGCTCGCCTCGCCCACGGTCGCCGTGGCGGTCCTCGGCGACGCCGACGACCCGGCCACGCAGGCGTCGATCTCCGACAGCCTGCAGTCGCACGAACCCGTCACGGTCGCGCCGGCCGGCGCCGACGGCGACACGGAACTGATGCGCCTGGCCCGCGCATGGGCCGGGCACACGGCCGAATACATGGTGTTCCTGCGTGCCGGCGACCGGCTCGATCGCAGCTTCGTCGAGCGCCACCTGTTCCTGCGCCAGCACGGCGCGCTGGTGGCCGCCAGTTGCAGCGACATCCGCCTGGTCAGTGCACAAGGCGCGCTCGTACATGCCGACGTGTTCCGCAACAGCGGGGCCTGGAAACAGCCGATCCAGCAGGTACCGCCATTGGCCACCAGCCTGCGCGACTGGGTCGCACCGCCGATGGCCGGATGCATGCTGCGCCGCAACGTGCTGCTGGACCGCCTGTTCGCCCATGCACCGATGGCGGAGCCGGCCCTGCAGGCGGCAGGCTTCTGGCTGGTCATGCAGTTCGCCCACCATACCGGCGGCGTATTGCGCTTTCGCGAGACGCTGTCGAGCAGCCGCCTGCGCGACGGTGCCGCCGCCAGTTACGGTTATCTGTCCGCGGCCAGCAGTGCCGACGGCAGCCTGATCCAGCCGCCGGTGGCCGAGGCGCTGGCATGGTTCGCGCGCTTCTACCAGCAGGAACAGGCGCTGCTGCGCCAGTGGCTGCCCGAAGCCTGGCACCGGCGTTTCGCCGAGTGGTTGCAGGCGCACCGGGCACCACCTCCCGCCGGCGCACGGCCGGCGTCCTGAATGAACAAGGCCGCCGCACGGTGATTCCGTGCGGCGGCCTTGTTCGTCACTGGACGCGGGCCGTCATGCGCATGGCAGGACGGCCCCGCCAACAAGCCTCACTCCTTGCGGAAGTCGTCGTGGCAGGCCTTGCAGGCACCGCCGGTGGCCCCGACCTGGGCCTTGATGGCATCGAGGTTGCCCCCTTTGGCCACCGTCGCCAGCTTGGTCATCTCACCCTGCATCTTTTCCGCCGCGGCCGTGAACTTGGCCTTGTCGGACCAGATCTCGGGCTTGGCCTTGGTGTCGCCCTTGTCGGTGCCCTCGCCGAATCCGGCCCACGGCAGCTTGGACATGGTCTCGGCCGTCGCCGCATTGCTGGCCGCTGCAGCGGCATCGAAAGGCATGCGCCCATTGGCCATGGCCGCCACCCGGCCGAAATGCGCCGCCATCACGGTCAGCGCGGCCTTGCGGTACTTGATCGCGTCTTCCGGTTTGGCGAACTGGGCCTGGGCCGGCGCGGCCAGGGTGATGGCGGAGGCGGCGAGCACAAACGAGGCAAGAACTTTCATGGGGACTCCTGTGGATGGGAATGGAAAACGTGGCGCACAAAAAGAAACAGCAACTGACGCTCGGTGGACCGGGCAAAGTGGAAAAAGTTCACTGGCCGTAGGGGCATCAGGGAAAACCCCCGGGCGCATCGGGGCAAGCATGGCCGGTGTCATGCGTTCGCAAACACCATGGCTTCCTCGTACATCCGGTCCAGGTCGCCGAGCGAGGCGATGACCTCGTCCAGGTCGCCGCCCAGACGCTGCGCGATGAATGGCGGCAAGGCCTCGACGCTGGGATTGCCGGCGGCGCCGAACCCGAGTTTCTTGCTGATCTGGTTCGCCGCGAATACGCAGGCGATCATCTCGGTGTCGAGCAGGTCATCGACGTGCTGATGCCGGATCGTCTCCACCAGCGGCGCGGGAAAACGCCACTTCTCGACCAGCATGCCCCCGACCACCGCGTGATCGGTGCCGATGACCTCGCGCAGGGTCTGGTACAGCGACACCTCGCCCCAGTCGGCCATCATCAGGGCCTGCTTGAATTCCTGGGGCATGAACTGCGCAAACACCACCTTGCCGAAATCGTGCAGCAAGCCCGCGATGAAGCAGTCGTTCGCATCCACGTTGCCCACGCGCGGTGCCAGCATCTTGGCGATGTTGGCGGTGGTCAGCGAATGCAGCAGGTACTGGTGGGCATCGAAGCCGGGCACGCCCTCCTTGGGCAACATGCCGATGGCCGCGATGCTCAGCGCCAGGTTCTTGAGGCTGTTGAAACCCATGTACACCACGGCATGGTTGATCGACGTGATCTGCTTGGGCAGGCTGTAGTAGGCGGAATTGACGACGCGCAGGATCTTGACCATCACCACCGGATCGTGGTCGATGACCCGCACCAGATCCTTGGGCGAGCAGTTCACGTCACGCGTGAGTTCGAGAATCTGCTGCACGCTGCGCGGGAATGCCGGCATGCGGTCGACGGCGGCTGCGAGCTTCTGGGTCAGTTCAGGCGTCATGGTCACGAAAAGGCTGCGGCCCCCATTTTGGCAGCAGTCCGCGGCCGTGGCGCATCGCGCGCCGGCACCGGCTGACCTCCTGACGACACCCCGAAAGCCCCCGCGAGGCGCGACGCACCGAGGCCATGCCTGCGCCCGACATCGGGATTAGACTGTCGTCATGGCCGCCAACCGGGATTTCGTCGACTATTGCCTGGAGTTGTTGTCCGGCATCGGCGCCTGCACGGCCAAGCGCATGTTCGGCGGCTGGGGGTTGTCCCTGGACGGCCTGAACCTGGCGCTGATCGCCGAGCTCGGCGACGGCGAGAAGTTGTGGCTCAAGGCCGATGCCGACACGCAGCCGCGGTTCGAGGCCGAAGGCTGCAGCCGTTTCGCGATGACGATGACCAAGAAAGGCGCACCCGTGCAGATGAGCCTGGGTTATTACAGCGCGCCGGTCGATGCGATGGAGTCGGCGCTGGCCATGACACCGTGGGCCCGACTGGCGCTCGAGAGTGCGCGCAAGGCCCATCGCCCGAAACCAGCACGGCGCGCGCCGGCGAAGCAGCGCGTGCGCCGGCCGGCCAACCGACCGCCCGGCGGCTGAACCGGCAACCCGGTTGCCGACGCGCCGCGCCGCGAGCCGGACCCCGCGTCAGGGCTGGTTGATGCCCAGGTGGTACAGCGTGCGCCAGGCCTGGTCGCGCTGGCGGGCGTACCGGCTCCGGCTGTCGTGCGGCCAACCCGGGCCGGGCTGCAGCCAGCGAACCAGGCCACGATCGAGTGCCGACATCCACGCCCGCAGGCGCTGCGCCACACGCGCCCGCACCGGCATGCTCGGCGCGGGCTCCGACACCTCCGGCTCCCAGCTGAAACACGCCTCTTCGTTGGCCGCCAGCGGATACGACTCGAGCACGATCTGCTGGCCGGACGCGAGGCGGATCCGGGCGCCGCTGCGCAACACCTGGTCGCCCCACTCGTTGGCCGCGCCCTGCAGGTGCGGGCCGTCGAGCGTGGCCCAGACGGCGCCATGGGCGATGCGGAGGTAGCCGGACTGACGGGCATCCAGGGTGATGGCGCGGTCCCGCGCCAGGGTCCAGCAGCCGGGCAAGCCGAATCCGGTGGCCGACGCCGGGAGTTGCAAAACACGCATTGAAGACATCACACGCTCCTGAACAGTACATACGAAGAGACTGAATCATCGGGCCGCGCACCGGCGTCGTCCAATGAAATCGGACTACACTATTCATTCCGATTCTGCATCAATAGGCGGCTTCAACCCACGCCGGCAAGCACCATGATCCCGACCCCGAAGCGTCAACGCACACGCCCCTTGTCCGTCGGCCACCTGCGGGCCTTCCAGGCCGTTGCACGGCACCTGAACTTCCGCATGGCGGCGCAGGAACTCGCGCTGACACAAAGCGCCGTCAGCCGGCAGATCCAGGCACTCGAAGAGGAGATCGGCGTGACGCTGTTCCTGCGCCATACCCGCGCGGTGGAACTCACCAGTGCCGGCGGCGACCTGCTCGGCGCCGTGGTACCGGCGCTCGAGCGGCTTGACGGAACCGTGCGCCAGATGCGCCAGAACGCCGGCCGCAAGCATGTCGCGATCACCACCTGGGCCTCGTTCGCCTCGATGTGGCTGATCCCGCGGCTGGAGGAGTTCCAGGACCAGTATCCGGACATCGACATCCGCATCGACACCAGCGACGCCACCGTCGACCTGGACACCTCCGACACCGACCTGGCGTTGCGCTACACACAGCCGTCGCGGGCACCGGCACACGCCGTGCGCATGTTCGGCGAGCAACTCGCGCCGGTTGCCAGCCCCTGGCTGCTCAAGGACGGAAAAACCCTGAACGCCGCATCCGATCTCGCCCGCTTCACGCTGATCGAAGCCGGCGACATCCACCGCAACCGCAACTTCGAGATCCTGGCCTGGCAACGCTGGTTCGACGCCCACCACCAGGGCCGTCTGCAGGCCAAGCGCTGGCTGTATTTCGACTACGCCTACCAGATGGTGCAGGCCGCGATCGCCGGCCAGGGCATCGTGCTCGCGCGCATGCCGCTGATCTCCGAGTCATTGGCCAGCGGCGACCTGGTCGAGGTCTTGCCGGGCATGCGCATCGACTCCCCGCTGGCGTACTGGCGCATCCTGGGTCCGCGCGCCGGGCTCCGGCCGGAAGTCGGCGCGTTCTGCGACTGGCTGGATCTGCAGGCGGCGGCCACGCGCGCGGCCACGGGCGAAGAAGGGCCTCGGGACGGATCATCGCCCGCGCCGCCGGCGCCCGCGGTCAGACCGGCCAGATCGCGCCGTTCTCGTTGAGGATGGCGTCGAGCGGGATATCGTGCGACTGCGGCTCGAAGTCGGGCACGAAACCCTGCGTGAAGCCCAGACCGACCGTGAACGGCCGGGGCTGCAGGATGGCCAGCGTGCGGTCGTAGAAACCACCGCCGTAACCCAGCCGATAACCGCCAGGCCCGTAACCGACACAACTGATGAACAACAGCGTGGGCACGATGACCTCGGTGTCCTTGGGCTTGGGGATGCCGTAGGCGTCTTCCTCCATGCGACAGCCGGGATACCAGGCATGGAAGACCATGGTCTTGTGCACCTTGTCGACCACCGGCAGGCCGATGCGCCGCAACTGCGGCTGGTCCAGCAGTTCACCGTCTTCCTTCCAGCGGTGCAGCGCCGGCAGCGGATCGAACTCGCCCTTGATCGGCCAATAGGCGCCGATCACCGTGTCGGGCCGGCCAACGAGCCAGATGCGCATCACGTCCTGGAGCAGCGCGGAGCGCTGCTGGCGGTCCGCCATGTTCAGGCGCTGCTCCACCAGTGCCTTTCGCAGGGATTTCTTGTCCAGCGCCCTGCTGTCGTCGGAGTTGTCCATAATCAGACCATGAAGTTTGCAGGCATTTTGACATCGATCGTTTTGCTCTCGGCCATGGCGCTGGGCCCGACCGGCGCAGCCTGGGCCCAGAGCGGCGAGAGCAGCGCCACCGACACCGTGATCCTCGAGATGAAGGAGGCGTACCGCAAGTCCGACCGCAAGCGCCTGGCCGCCTTGCTGCCGCAGGCCCGGGGCCATGCCTTGGAGCCCTGGGCCGCCTATTGGGAGCTCAAGGCGCGGCTGGTCGACGCCACCAACGACGAGATCCGCGCCTTCCTGCGCAAGTATGCCGGCACCTACCAGGAAGACCGCCTGCGCAACGACTGGCTGCTGCTGCTGGGCGAGGTGCGCGACTGGGCCACGTTCATGGCCGAATATCCCAGTTTCCGCATGAACGACGACCGCGAAGTGCGCTGTTATGCGTTGCTGACGGACTTCAACGCCAGCGGCGCCGACGTGGCGCCCCAGGTCGGCGACCTGTGGCTGCAGCAGCGCGATGCCGACGACGGTTGTGCGCATGCGGCCGAGATCCTGCTCAAGGCCGGCAAGATGAAGCCCGAGGTCGCCTGGCACCGCGCGCGCATCGGCATGGAGACCGGGCGCCTGTCGGTGGTCACGCAGGCCGTCGGCCTGCTGAACCCGGACTGGACGAACAAGATCAAGACCATCTTCTCCGGCCCGGGCCGCTACCTCGATGAAAAACACACGGCGCTGCTGCCGCGTACCAAGGAATTCGTCACGCTGGGCCTGATCCGGCTGGCCGCTAACGACCCGGCCGATGCGGCCGAACAGATGAACCGGCTGCGCTGGCGTACCCAGTTGACCCAGGAGGAGCGCAGCTACGTCTGGGGCGTGATCGGCAAACGCGCCGCGCAGCGACTGTCCGACGATGCAAGCGGTTATTTCGCCAACGCGCAGGATCAATACCTGGCCGACGAACACCTGGAATGGAAGGTGCGCGCCGCGTTGCGCGCCGGCAACTGGAAACAGGTGCTCGACGCCACGGGGGCGATGAACGACACGCTGCGGCAGGATCCGGCCTGGGTGTACTGGCGCGCGCGCGCGCTGAAATCCGACGGGCGCTCGGCCGCCGAACGGGCCCAGGCCACGGCCTTGCTCGAGAGTATCGCCAGCGTGCGCGGCTTCTACGAGCAGTTGGCACTGGAGGAACTCGGTCGCAGCATCGGCCTGCCCGAAGCGCCGGCGCCGACGACCGAGCAGGAAAAAGCCGAGGCGCGCCGGAACCCGGCCCTGGTACGCAGCCATCACGCGATCCGGATCGGACTGCGCAGCGAAGGCGACCGCGAGTGGAACTACGCGGTGCGGCTGCACGAACCCGGCGGCATGGACGACCGCCGCCTGCTGGCCGCGGCCGAACTGGCGTGCGAACGCGAGGACTGGAAGAACTGCATCAACACCAGCGAACGCACGCGCTCCATCATCGCGATGGAGCAGCGGTTCCCGATGCCGATGCACGATGCCGTGATCTCGCGCGCCCGCGAGATCGGGCTCGATCCGTCCTACGTCTACGGGCTGATCCGCCAGGAAAGCCGCTTCCTGATGGACGCCCGCTCGGGTGTCGGCGCCTCCGGCCTGATGCAGGTGATGCCGGCCACCGCCCGCTGGACGGCCCGCAAGATCGGCATGGACGACTTCAAGTCGCACCAGATCTACGACCGGGACACCAACATCACGATCGGCACCGCCTACCTCAAGCTGGCCCTGGACGATTTCGCCGGTTCGATGCCGCTGGCGGCAGCCGCCTACAACGCCGGCCCGGGCCGGCCGCGCAACTGGCGCAACGGCCCGGTGATCGAGGCTGCGGCCTGGGCCGAGAACATTCCGTTCAACGAGACGCGCGACTACGTCAAGAAGGTGCTGAGCAACACCACCAGCTACGCGGCGCTGATCACCGGTAGGCCGCAGTCCCTGAAGTCCCGCCTGGGCATGGTCGGGCCACGCCCCGCCGCTTCGCCGGACGTCAACAAGGACCTACCCTGAAACCCGTGCCCACGACACAGCAGCAGGAGCGACCCACGTGAAAAGGATTCTGGTACTCGGCGGCAGCGGATTCATCGGCAGCCATGTATGTGAAAAAGCCTCGCAGCTGCGATGCCGCGTCACCGTGCCGACGCGCCGCCTGCTCAACGCGCAGTCGGTGCAGTCGCTGCCCTGGGTCGACCCGATCGAGGCCGACATCCACGACGAGGCCGCACTGGCCCGGCTGGTGCGCGGCCACGACGCGGTCGTGAACCTGGTGGCCATCCTGCACGGCGACGCGCAGGCCTTCGACCGGGTCCACGTGGCGCTGGTGCAGAACCTCGTGCGTGCCTGCCAGTCGGCCGGCGTGCAGCGGCTGGTGCATGTCAGTGCGCTGGGCGCGGCGCCCGATGCGCCGTCCCTGTACCAGCGCAGCAAGGCCGAGGGCGAGGCGGTGCTGGCCGCCAGCGGACTGGACCATACCGCGCTGCGTCCCAGCGTCGTCTTCGGCGCGCGGGACCGCTTCCTGAACACCTTCGCGCGCCTGCAGGCCGTGTTTCCCGTTATGCCGCTGGCCGGCGCCGACACCCGCTTCCAGCCGGTCTGGGTGCAGGATGTCGCGCAGGCCGTGATCCGCCTGCTGGATCGGCCGGGCGCCATCGCCGGCCTGCCCAACCCGTTGCACGCGCCGGTGGTCGAGGCCTGCGGGCCCGACGTGTTCACGCTGCGTGAGCTGGTGCAGCTGGCCGGGCGCTTGTCCGGCCACCCGCGGCCGGTGATCGCGCTGCCGCCCAGGCTGGCGCGCTGGCAGGCCCGCTTCATGGAGATGCTGCCCGGCGAACCGCTGATGAGCCGCGACAACCTGGACTCGATGCAGGTCGACAACGTCTCGAGCGGCGTGATGCCAGGCTTGGACACGCTGGGTATCAGCCCCAGTTCGCTGCGCGCCATCGCGCCGACCTACCTCAGTGCGGGCGGGGCCGATGCGCTGCTGGCGTACCGGCGGCTGTCGGGGCGCCTGTAACGCGGCGCGACCGCCCAGGGAACCCGGGAACGGCTGCGGCGCTCATCGGCCTCCCCCGGTGGCTGCCGTCGCAAGAGCCGTGCGCTTCATGCCAGCCAGCGCGCGAGATTGGCGCGCACGAAATCGTCGTCGTTCAGCTGCGGGTGATCGCGGTAGACACGATCGATCTCCTGCGCCTGGCCGGGTGACAGCTGCTCGTCGGGATCCAGGCACCAGATGCCCTCGAGCAGGCCCTGGCGGCGCAACACCTCGTGACAGCCGGCAATACATCCCACGAAGTTGTTGGCCACGTCGAAAAACGCGCTGTTGGCGTCGGTGACGCGGGAGTCCAGCGCGAGCAGGTCGGGGTCGACCGGCGCGCCGCTGTCGGCGGCCGCGCGGATGCGCTGGAAATAAGCCACGGCCTGCCGGGTCCAGACACTCCAGTGGCCGAGCAGGCCGCCACGCACACGCAGGCGGACCTCCTGGCCGTGCGCATGCACGATGAACGGCAGCAGCAGGTCCAGCACGATGTGGTCGTCGTTGCCGGTGTACAGCGTGATGCGATCCTGCGCCTTCGCCAACGCGACCCCGCGCAACACGTCGAGCGTGCGATAACGATGAAACGGCGCGATCTTGATCGCCACCACGTTGTCGATCTCGGCAAAACGACGCCAGAACGACGCCGGCAGCACCGGGCCACCGACGGCCGGCTGCAGGTAGAAGCCGACCAGCGGCATCTCCGCGGCCAGCGCACTGCAGTGCGCGATCATCTCGTCCTCCGACGCCTTGGCCAGCGCCGACAGCGACAGCAGTCCCGCGTGGTAACCGATGGCGCGCGCGGTTGCGGCTTCCTGGCGTGCCTGCGCGGTCGGGCCGGCCAGGCCGGCGATCAGGGCCACCGGACGGTCGACCCAGCTCGCGGCCTGCTCGGCGGCCAGTTCCAGCACCGGTCGGTACAGGCCGGCCTCGCGGATCGCGAACTGCGTCGTGTGCACACCCACGGCGAGACCGCCGGCGCCGGCATCCAGGTAATAACGCGACAACGCACGCTGGCGGCGTGGATCGAGCTGGCGCTGCGCATCGAGGGCCAGCGGCTGGGCGGGTATCACGGTGCCGGCCTGCAGCAGTTGCATGACGGCGGTCGGAATGTCGGTTCTGTGCATCGTGGGGGGGCTTTCTGGTGGATCAGGCAAGTTCAGGGCCGGCAATGGCCATCATCCGGTCCGCGTCGCCGAAGCCCCGCGGATGCGCCAATGCCATGCGGGTGTAGCCGCGTTCGACGGAGAAACCGGCGCCTTGCAGCTGCTCGCGCAGCGCGGTGTGCTGGTCGAGCGTGTCGATCAGCACCGCACCGCGCAGTCGCGCCAGTGCGTGCTCGATCATGCGGCGGGCGCAGAGCGGGTCGTCGGCAATGACCGGGCCGATCTGCGTGGCGGTGCGGCCACCGCGCCCCAGCAGGAAACCGCTGGGCCGCCCGTCGCGCTCGGCGACACAGGCGAAGTTGGCGGAACGCCGGGCCAGGCAACGCAGCAGGGCCTGGCGGTCGGCGCCGAAGACCGACCGGTCGTGCCGGGCCAGCCAGGGCCAGTCGCTGGCGGCCAGCGGCCGCACGGCAACACTGTCGGCGGCAGGCTCCGTGGTTGCACCAGCTGCCGGCGCTGCGGCATGGTCCTGGTCCGCCGGGCGGCGCCAGCGCGTGATCGACCAGCCGTCCACGAAACCCTGGCGCAGATAGACCTCGCGCCCCGCCGGCGTGGCATCGAGCATGGGCACCAGGCCCTGCCGGCGCAGCTGCGCGATGCCATGTGCGATCAGCGCCGTGGCCAGGCCCCGGCGTCGATGGCTCTGGCGTACCAGCACCATGCTGATCCAGCCGAAATCGGGCGCGAACGGCAGGATCGCCGCGGTCGCGGCCAGCGTGCCGTCGGCATCGGGCATCGTGAACACGGCGCCCTGGTCCATGAACAACTGCCAGTCGTCGGGGACCTGGTTCCACCCGGACGCGACCACCAGCTCCTGGCAGGCCGCGAAATCGGCCCTGGCCAGGCGCTCGATCGGCAAGGTGCCGCCCGGGGTGGCTTGCGTCATGGCGTTGCGGCCCGGGCCATGCGCGGACCCGTGGCGTGGGGCAAGGCGGCATGCGACGCGCCCGGCTGGTGATCAGCCGGCCGCTGCAACGGTACGCACCTGCCGTCGGATGACGTGTCGACATCGGCGAGGCGGCGGGACCGTGCAAGCATGTCGGGCCTCAGGTTCGCCGACGGGCCTTGCCGCTGGCGGGTGGTGGCGCGTGCGCGGCGCTGTCGGGCCGCTCGCACAGGTAGGCCAGCACCATGGCCGTGATGTGGGCCAGCCGCGCGTCCAGGCAGGACGCCGACATCAGGTCGCGCTGGAAGATGGCCGACAAGGTGTAGCGGTTCGAGACGTAGAAATATCCCAGTGCCGAGATCGAGACGTAGACCTGCATCGGATCGACGTCGGCGCGGAACATGCCCTCGCGTGCGCCCCGCTCCAGCAGCCGCGTCAGCGCATCGAGCAGCGGGGAGTTCAGGCTGGCCAGTTGCTGGGAGCGGGCGACATGCCGGCCTTCCTGCAGGTTCTCGCTGTTGAGCAGCGCGGTGAACTCCGGATGCGCGAAATAGTAGTTCCACGAGAACCGCACCAGGCTGCGAATGCCGTCGCGCGGCTCCAGCGTGTCGAGCTGCAGGTCGCGCTCGCGCTCGCGGATCACCCGGTAGGCCTCCTCCAGCACCGTGAGGAACAGGTCGTCCTTGTTGCCGAAGTGGTGGTAGATCATGCGCACGTTGACCTTGGCGTCAGCGGCGATCCGCTCGATCCGGGCTCCTTGCGCGCCGTGCCGGGCGAATTCGGTCGTGGCGACCTGCAGGATGCGCTCGCGGGATCCGGGCAAGTCCTCGGCCAGCTTGCGCGGCCGGCCCTTGGCTGGCGCCGCCGACGCGATCCCCGTTTGCGCGTGGGTCGTGGTGCGATTCGACATGGTAAATAAATTTTTACTTATTCTGCCTGAACCCTTGTCCGCCGTGCGGCGAATAACCCTGCAAGACCATCGGAAACCCGCACACCCACGACCGGTGACGCAGGCCCGGACGACGCGGACGAAGCGGACGCGCCCACGCCCACAGCCTGTCGCGGACGCGATCCCCCCGTTCTACGGCTGGTTCAGCGGTACACCATGCCGCCGTTGATGTGCAATACCTGCCCGGTGATGTAGGCGCCCTCGTGCGAGACCAGCAGGCGCACGGCCGCGGCGATCTCCTCGGGACGGCCCTGGCGCCCGGCGGGAATCCGCAGTTGCTGCATGGCCGGTGTCAGCGCCGTGCCATCCTCGCTGCCGGAGGTATCGACGATGCCCGGCGCGATGCAATTGACCGTGATGCGCCGCCCCGCCAGTTCGGTCGCCAGCGACCGGGTCAGGCCTTCGACACCGGCCTTGGCCGCGGCCACATGCGCGCGCAGCGGCGCGCCGACGGCGGCCGCTGCGCCGGAGAAGAACACGATGCGGCCGCCGGCGGCCGGAACATGCGCCAGCGCGGCGCGGCTGCACAGGAATGCCGCATCCAGGTTGGTCGCCATCACGTCGCGCCAGTGCGCCAGGCTCATGGACTCCAGCGCCGTGTGGCTGCGCAAGCCGGCGCAATGGACGACGGTATCGACGGCGCCGAAACGCGCGGCGGCGGCGGCGAAACTGTCGCGCACGGCCACCTCGTCGGTGACGTCGGCCGCCAGGTGCAGGGCATCGACGCCACAGGCGACCAGATCGGCCACCGTCCGATCGGCGTCTTCGTCGCGCCGGCGGCTCAGCACCGCCACGTGCATGCCGTCACGCGCCAGGGCCAGCGCAACCGCGCGGCCGCTGCGCCGCGTGCCACCGGTGATCAGCGCGGCGCGGCGCGCCGGTGTCATCGACGCAGGGCCGACCCGGCCACTGGCAGTGGCGCGTCGATCGGCAGGTGTGTGTCGAGTGTCATGGGCAAACGAGCGGCTGAGAACGACCGGCCCGGGGCTCCGGGCCCCTGCGTCGGACCGGGTCGGGCCGCCAGCCGGCCATCCATGTCATTCTAGGCCGCAGCGCCGCGCGCCGCGCCCCCGGGCGATCAGGCCTGCG
>JBFIDI010000032.1:0-21329 GCA_041581405.1 Burkholderiaceae bacterium | reverse complement strand
CGGGCATCCTCGCGCCAGTCTGCCTCGTCGAAGTCCGCCGCCAGGAAATAGCAGCTGTCGTCCTCCAGCAGCGGATAGACGCCGACCGTGTGCTCCCCGGCCAGATGGTCATAGATCACCGCATCGGACAGCGGGATCAGCAGGCGGTTGCTGCAGTCGCCGCACTTGATGCGCGGCTTTTCGCAAACGCCGGCGCGCCATTCATTGGCGCAGGCCGGGGCGTAGCCTGATTTGCCCGTGGTCTTGCCCTCCCAACGGATCGGATAGACATCGGTGCGCCCGCGAAACAAGCGCCGGAAAAGCGCCACTTTGTCCGCGGTCGAAAGCCGCGAGGAGTCCGGCTGTCGCGCCACCAGGACCGTCGCCGATGCTGCCCGCCATTCGATGTCGTGGTTCTCCAGCAGCTTGATCAGGCGCGCATTTTCGGCCTGTAGGGCTGCGACGGCAGACGGGTCAGTCATCGACTCCATACTCGGCCAGCAAGTCGTTCATGCCATCCCCGACACCGTAACCAATGTTTTGGCTGATGCCTCGGACCGCGTCCAGGCGTGTCCAAAAGGCGGGCCGCGCTTCCTCGGGCAGCGTGGCAATGGTCTTCAAAGATTGCTCGTACATGCGCAGCAATGCGTCGAACCAGCTTTCGTCCTGCATACCGACATCAATGCTGAATCCAGCCGCCCGCTCGCAATAGAACACCGTCAACTCCGCCAGCCCCTCGGACAGGCCGACAGCCTTCTTGTAGTCAGATATGGCCTTTTTGGCCTTTGCGACCGAGGTGTCCTGGTTCTTGAACACGTCGGGCCACAGCCAGCGATCGATGGTGGCCTTGTACGGCTTTAGCACATCGCCGCCCACGGCAAAGCGCGTGTGGAGAAATGCCTGGTTGTCCTTGCTGGCCATGTATAGGTCATGCACCAGGCTGATCAATCCCACGCGGTCGAAGCTGGCCAAGCTGGCCTTGATGTCGCTCCAGGACGGAGAGGGATGTTTCGTGCCGCGTGTCATCGGTCTGATTGCCTCAGGCAGCCAAGAGCTCGCGGAACTCATCCCGCTTTGACCAGGCAATCGGTGTGATGTCGTAGCTGCGCAAGGCATCCTCCACAGCATCGCTGACTTTGCGATCACGGTCATTCAGCACGGCAAAAGCCAGTGAATCGGCAGGCCGAACATCCTTGGTATCCACCCAGGAAAAGGCCGCGCTTTGGGCGTTGTCTTTATTGGGGTTGTTGATGGCCCTCAGAATTCGCTCCGGCGCCCGTTTCGACTTCGGCACCACGAAATCGAACTGATGGTTGTAACGACTGTGGCCAACAAAATTTACCCGAGGCGTATAGCGTACGTCAGCGTCGTCTAGCCACAGCGCTACGTCCTCGAAAAAGAAGCTCTCGATGTTGGCGCGGGCCACATAGAAAAGATCGTTCACGGCAAGGATCGCCTGCACCAAGCTGTGCTTTCGCAACGGAAAGTTGTTCTCTGTTGCCTTGATTTCCAGCGAATCAAGATTCTGCTGAACTCCAAAGCCATTCAGCGTGGCGGCCAGAAGCGCCTTGCGGCGCGGTGTATCGATTTCACAGCCTGACTGTGCCAGATCGGCGAGTGTGTAGCCGTCATCTGTCAGCAACCATTCATTGCCCTGCTGACGAAGATAGATCTGGATGTAATCGTTGTGACGATCCAGATAGGGCGTGGTGATTTCAACCCAATCATTGATCTCTCGCCATGCTGTTTTGGCCTTCAGCCAGTCGTAGTAGCTGCGAATCAGGTCGCCCGTGGTCTTCATGAGAACAGCCCTCGTACGATGTTGGGCCGATCAACGACACCACAGTACGTCATGAAGTCGTGCAGCACTTGCCAGGCATCGTCAGGCTTGCTGAGCAGTCCGTCCGGGATCTCCACCGCCCATTTGTCTCCATACCCTTCTCGATAAACGTGCAGGTGTGGCACACCGACCTCCGTACCGTCCGGGTTTCGGTGCGGCGCTGAAAAGTCGAGACGGGCCAGCACGGTGACTTGTCTGCCGCGCACCTGATAGTCGGTGGTCAATGTAATTCGTTTGCGGTTGATGTCCAAGGAAAAGCGTTCGCGTTCGTCGCGCGACATCAAGGGAACTTCGACGCGCCCACCCAGGTCGGGGAAATGGAAAGAATCTGGCGTCGCCGGCTTCTTGGCCATGTGCAGCAGAGTTTCAGCGTCGACTTGCGAAAGTGTGTCATCAGCCACGGTGCCCCTCATGCTATGTTGCTGCGATGTAGTGTATTCATCTCGCCACTAGCCCCAGTGTCCGGTTGGCAATGCGGACAGGACCGCGCGGCGTGGAGGGACGGTTTTCCCCTGCGGTTTTGGTTGGAAATCACAATTCGCGAGGAGAGCCCGGACGAATGAACCATTGGCATGTGATCGCCAAAAAGCCAATTGACTACGATTGGGGCGTGGAGTACTCCCACCGGGGCGCCAATTGACCTGGTCGATCCAGCAAGACGACCACTGCGCAGTCCAATTGAGACCGTGGAGACGCTGCCGGGCAGGCAAGCTTCCCGCTACCATTGGTTACCGCGTTCCAAACCGGCACCAAGAATGAACGACCTCAGCGAAGACGACGTCAGCGTCAAATTCATCACCCCGGCCATAGTCAAGGCCGGGTGGGATGAGGCCACGCAGATCCGCCGCCAGGTGTCGTTCACCAAGGGCCGCATCATCGTTCGCGGCAGGCTGGTCAGCCGGGGCAAGGCCAAGAAGGCGGATTTCGTTTTGTACTGGCAGCACATGCCCATCGCGCTGATCGAGGCCAAAAAGGGCAAGTTCGCTGCCGGCCACGGCATGCAGCAGGCGCTGGACTATGCCACCGCGCTGCAGGTGCCGTTCGTGTTTGCCAGCAACGGCAAGGGCTTTGTCTTGCACGACCGAACGGGGCTGCTGGTGAAGGGCGAGGCCGATCTGGCGATGGATGAGTTCCCTGCGCCAGACCTGTTGTGGTCCAAGTACCGTGAGTGGAAGGGCCTGGACGCGGCGCGGGAAGAGATCGTCCTGGAGCCGTATTACGACGACGGCAGCGGCAAGGAGCCACGTTACTACCAGCGCAACGCCATCAACGCCGCCGTGGAGGCCATTGCCAAGGGGCAGGACCGCGTGCTGCTGGTCATGGCCACCGGTACCGGCAAGACATACACGGCGTTCCAGATCATCTGGCGGCTTTGGAAATCCAACTGGCATGCCGACCGGCAAAAGCGCGTGCTGTTCCTGGCTGACCGGAACATTCTGGTCAACCAGACCATGGTCAATGACTTCCGCCCGTTCGGCGCCAAGATGGCCAAGCTCAGCACCCAGGCCAAGACCATCGAGCGCGATGACGGCTGCAGGACCGAAATCACCTTGGCCGTGGACAAGCACCGGCGTATCGACACCGCCTACGAAATCTACCTCGGCCTGTACCAAGCGCTGACCGGCCCGGAGGAGCGCCAGAAGATCTTCCGCGAGTTGTCGCCGGATTTCTTCGACCTGATCATCATCGACGAATGCCACCGGGGCAGCGCCGCGGAAGACGCGGCATGGCGCGAGATCCTGGACCATTTCAAGTCCGCCACGCAGATTGGCCTGACCGCGACGCCCAAGGAAACCGAATACGTCTCCAACATCCACTACTTTGGCCCACCGGTTTACACCTATTCGCTCAAGCAGGGCATCAGCGACGGGTTCCTGGCGCCCTACAAGGTCATCCGGGTCCACTTGGACGTGGACGTTCATGGTTGGCGACCGCAGTTGGGCGAGGTGGACCAACGTGGTCTGCTGATCGCGGACCGCATCTACAACGTCAAGGATTTCGACCGGGCTCTGATCATCGATGCCCGCACCCAGCGCGTGGCTCAGTGGATCACCGACTATCTCAAGCAGAGCGGCAACCGCATGCAGAAGACCATCATCTTCTGCGTCGACACGGAACACGCCGCACTCCTGCGCCAGGCGCTGATTGTTCAGAACCAGGATCTGGTTCTGAAGAACGAGCGTTATGTCATGCGCATCACCGGCGATGACGCGGCCGGCACCGAGCAACTGGACAACTTCATCGACCCCGAATCCGCGTACCCGGTGCTGGTGACAACCTCGCGGCTGTTGTCCACCGGGGTGGACGCCCAGACCTGCCGGCTGATCGTGCTCGACCGGGCCGTGGGCTCGATGACCGAGTTCAAGCAGATCCTGGGGCGCGGTACCCGGGTGCATGAGGACACCCAGAAGTACTACTTCACCATGGTGGACTTTCGAGGTGCCACCGCCCATTTCGCCGATCCTGATTTCGACGGCGACCCGGTGCAGATCTACGAGCCTGGCGAGCACGACCCGCCAATGCCGCCCGATCCGCCACCCCTGCCGCCTGGCACCGACGAAAGGGAGGATGATGACGGTGAGGGGGATGGTGGCGACATTCTGGTGGATCCGCCCATGCCACCCGATCCGCCACCGCCCGGACCTCCGCCCCCACCACCGCCGCCGCCAACGCCGAAGTTCTATATCAAGGGCAAGCCGGTCAGCGTGCTCACCGAGCGTGTGGAATACCTGGATGCCAATGGCAAGCTGGTCACCGAATCGCTGCGTGACTTCTCGCGCAAGGCCATCCGCGCCCAGTACGCCAGCCTGGACGATTTCCTGCGTCGTTGGAAGACCGATGAGCGCAAGGACGCCATCATTGCCGAACTGGCGGAAGAAGGCCTGCTGCTCGACCCGTTGCTCGACGAAGTGGGAAAGGACCTGGACCCCTTCGATCTGATCTGCCACATCGCCTTCGACCAGCCGCCGCTGACTCGGCGCGAGCGCGCCAACAACGTCAAGAAGCGCGATGTGTTCACAAAATACGGCCCTCAGGCCCGCGCCGTGCTGGAGGCCCTGCTCGCCAAGTACCAGGACGAAGGTGTGGTCGGCGGCCTGGACAATGTCAAGATGCTCGAAATCCCGCCCTTCAACAGTATGGGCACCCCATTCCAACTCATCAAGCAGTTCGGCACCAAGGCTGGATTCGAGCACGCTGTGCATGAACTGCAGGCCGCGCTCTATCAGGAAGTTGCATAACGCATGTCAGCCAGAACTACTGTCAAGTCCATCCAAGACATCATGCGCCAGGATGTGGGGGTCGACGGCGACGCCCAGCGTCTGTCGCAGCTGTGCTGGATGTTCTTCCTCAAGATCATCGATGACCAGGACCAGCAGTTGGAGGTGATGCAAGACCGTTACGTATCGCCGATTCCGACCAAGTTGCAATGGCGCACCTGGGCCGCCGACCCGGAGGGTATCACCGGCGATGCGCTGCTGGCCTTCATCAATGGCGAGTTGTTCCCTGCGCTCAAGGAACTGCCGGCCACCGGCAAGACGGCCAGCCGCGCCCGCGTGGTGCGCAGCGTGTTCGAGGACGCCTACAACTACATGAAGAGCGGCCAGCTCATGCGCCAGGTGGTCAACAAGATTAGCGGCGTGGATTTCAACGACCTGGCCGAGCGCAAACATTTCGGTGACATCTACGAGCAACTGCTGAACGACCTGCAAAGCGCGGGCAATTCGGGCGAGTACTACACGCCGCGCGCGCTGACCGCCTTCATGGTCGACCGCATCGACCCCAAGCCCGGCGAGACCCTGCTGGACCCCAGCTGCGGTACCGGGGGCTTTCTGACATGCGCCGTCCGCCACATGCGTGACCGGTATGTGAAGAAGGTGGAGGACGAACAGGCGTTGCAGGGTGGCCTGCGCGCCGTCGAGAAAAAGCAGTTGCCCCATATGCTGTGCGTCACCAACATGCTGCTGCACGGCATCGAGGACCCCAGCTTCGTGCGCCACGACAACACCCTGGCCCGGCCGTACATCAGTTATGGCCAGGCAGACCGGGTGGACATCATTGTCACCAACCCGCCTTTTGGCGGCCGCGAGGAGGAGGGCATTGATGCCAATTTCCCGGCGCACTTCCGCACCAAGGAGACTGCCGACCTTTTCCTGGCGCTGTTCATCCGGCTGCTCAAGCCTGGCGGCCGTGCGGCCATCGTGTTGCCCGACGGTTCGCTGTTCGGCGAGGGTGTGAAGACCCGGCTCAAGGAGCACTTGATGTCGGAATGCAACCTGCATACCATCGTGCGGCTGCCCAACAGCGTGTTCCGGCCGTATGCAAGCATCGGTACCAATCTGCTGTTCTTCGAAAAAGGCGAGCCCACGAAAGACATCTGGTTTTACGAGCACCAGGTGCCGGCGGGTCAAAAGGCCTATTCGATGACCCGGCCAATTCGCGTGGACCACCTGCAGGGCTGCGTGGAATGGTGGGGTGGCGCGCAGCGCGAGGGCCGTCAAGAGACGCCGCAGGCCTGGCGAGTGACGGCCGAAGATGTCAAGGCGCGTGGGTACAACTTGGACATCAAGAATCCGCATTCGGTGGCAGATGACCATGGTGATCCGGCTGAATTGCTGGCGGCACTGGATGCCGCTGAGGCGGAGACGGCAAAGTTGCGGTCGAAATTGAAAGACATTCTGGCCGAGGCGCTCGCGCGATGAATGCGGCAGGGTTGCTTGAGCACTACGAACGAATTGCCGATGCGCCGGATGCGGTGGCGAAGCTGAGACGGTTGATACTGAATATGGGTGTGCGAGGGAAACTGATCGCACAGGACCCTAACGATGAGCCGGCATCCGAATTGTTGAAACGCATTGCGGCGGAGAAGGCAGCGAAGCTCGGACCAAAAATTGCCCCGACCGCTATCGATCAACCGGAGAGCTTGGGCGACCTACCAGGATCATGGTGTGCTGTTCCTCTGATTTCGCTAGGGTTTTGGGCGATTGGTAGCGGATTTCCCAAAAATGAGCAGGGTTTAGACAAGGGGCCTTACTTCTTCCTCAAGGTCAGTGACATGAACCTGCCAGGAAACGAAAAGTACATGACCACGTCGAACAATTTCATCGACGATGTTGCAGCGAAACGGATGCGCGCAAAAATTCACCCGTCTGGAACGATCATCTTTCCGAAGATAGGCGGTGCAATCGCGACAAACAAGCGGAGGATACTGACGAGGGGCGCGGCAATCGATAACAATTGCCTCGGGATTTCGTTTTCAGGCGAGGTGGATTTTGAGTGGGCATTCATCCTTCTCACAGCTATTGACTTCACGCGATATCAAGTTGGAACCGCCGTACCAGCACTGCAGCAGAGCATCCTTGAGCGAATACCGGTAGGCCTCCCGCCCCTTGCCGAGCAGCGCCGCATCGTCGCCAAGTTCGATGAACTGATGGCTTTGTGCGACCAACTGGAGGCCGCGCGGGCTGAACGGGAAGCGCGGCACGATCGGTTGGCGGCGGCGAGCCTTGCTCGTTTCACTGCACCCGACCCCGAGACATTTCACGCCGATGCGCGTTTCGCGCTTGATGTTCTGCCTTCGCTCACGGCGCGCGCTAACCAGATCCAACAGTTCCGACAGGCGATCCTCAATCTCGCGGTGCAGGGCCTATTGGTGGCGCAGGATCCAACAGATGCGCCGGCGTCTGATCTTATAAGGCAGATTGCTATCGAAAAGGCGCGACTGCAAAAGGCTGG
Source organism: Burkholderiaceae bacterium (assembly GCA_041581405.1). Lineage (GTDB taxonomy): Bacteria > Pseudomonadota > Gammaproteobacteria > Burkholderiales > Burkholderiaceae_C > CAISIP01. Next base: position 13,777 of record JBFIDI010000032.1, on the reverse strand, counting down.
GTTGATCCCGGCAACCAAGGTGTCGCAGCGCGATCCGTCGTGGCAACCAGCGAACCTGCCCGGATCCTGGGAGGTGATTGCACTTGGTGATGCGTGCAGTTTAGTGACCAGTGGCTCCAGGGGCTGGGCTGAGTTCTACGCTGATGCGGGCCCACTTTTCGTTCGTGCACAGAACATTCGGTTTGGGCGGCTGATTCTCGACCAAATTGCATTCGTCAATCCGCCGATAAAGGCTGAGGGAAGCCGGACACGAATTGAAAAAGGTGATGTGCTGATCGTGATTACTGGGGCGGGGGTCACCAATCCGGCGACCGTAGATCATGATCTTGGAGACGCCTATGTTTCGCAACATGTAGGGCTGGCGCGGCCTGTTGACCTCCGCCTGAGTGCCTGGATGCTGCTTTGCCTGATGGCCCCGACCGGGGGCCGCGAGGAACTTGTCGCGCGAGCATACGGCTCTGGAAAACCTGGCTTGAACTTGGAAAACATTCGTTCGCTGACAGTGCCGGTGCCGCCACTGGCCGAGCAGGCGCGCATCCTATCCATGGTCGACTCGCTGATGGCCCTGTGTGACAGGTTGCAGGCAAGCCTCGACGCCGGCAATACCACCCGCAGTCGGTTGCTGGACGCGCTGTTGCATGAGGCGTTGGAATCTCGATTTGAAATGGTTGAAGCGGACTGACAAGCCAGTCTGAACCGCATCCGCATCAATGACCGCCAGTGTAGGGACTCTCTGCTCAACATCGCTATTACGAACGGCGCTCAACGAGCCCGATGCTTCTTGTGACTATGACCAGCAGAAATTCCCCTGACAAATTCTCGCCGGACCTGGGTGACTGGCGTCTGATGACTACTGGGTGGGTCACTGCCTTCAACCATGTGCCACTGGACGAACCGAAGTCCTTTCGCGCAAGCACTTGGTTTCGAGACAAAACCGGTAACGAAGTTTCATTTCCTACGCCCAGTGCAGTGGCACTGCATCTGAACGCGGCATGGAAGGCTTCCAAGCGTGCGCATGCGATCAAAACTGGCCTGATGAACCATCTGTTCAATGAAAGCGGCAAGGTGATCTTGCAGGCATCCGAGGACCGAGTCTCCACTTTGTTCGATTATTTTGAGGAGATGATCGCAGTCGCGGTCGGCAGCTACGGTGCGATCGAGGCCTTTTGTAATCAGACCATAGTGGAGCGTGGGGGTGTTGCAGTAACAGTGGTGACAAAGAAGAAGATGAAAGTTTCCAAGACCCCCGAGGAGGTCGAGCGCGAACAATCGACCGACGAAAAATTGGGCCGTATTGTTCCGGCCCTTCTCGGCATTCGGACGCCAAGGGGATTGGGAGTCTGGGATATCTACCTGGGCATGAAGCATATTCGCGATGCGGTGACACACTTCAAAAGGAGAGACCAAACCCGCCACGCTGATCAGGCCAACGAGCCGACTGCACTTCTCGAGCTTTACCGGATCGACTGTTTCAAGCTTCCCGAAGACGCAATGAGAGTCCTTCGATACTTCCAGCCAAATGACGACGTCCAGCGATGGATGATGAACCCAAATTGGAGTCGCCCGATTTCGAGTCCAGAGGGTTAGATTCACCGCATCGGCGGACGAGTTGGTCGCCTGCAGTCGGAGCCAGTTTATTGGCCCTGGACAAAGGGCAAAGCGAACTGGTGACAGTTTGGCACCAACTCAGCTGACTTCGGCGGCGGCGCCAAACTACAGGCTCGGCTCGGATCCTCTGCGCTCGTGCCAGAAGGCAATGACGTCCAGGCTTTGCCCCATGACGCGGTAGTAGATGAAGTATCGGATACGGGTCAGGTACAGCCGGCGTACTTCAACTTTTCGGTCGTTTTCCACCTTCGTGCCGATCCCGGGGTGCTCAGCCAAGACCCTGAGCGCACCCTGGAGGTCCTGCCGTATCGCGCCTGGTGCAGAGGGTCGGTTTGAACCTCACCATTCGGCTGCTTTCTCGATCTGCCGCAATGCCCGCGGCTTGATGACGACCTGCAGCGTCAAAATCAGCCGAACTTGTGCAAGCGTTCCAGAACCACTTCGGCAGCCGTGCCGGCCTCTCGGTCGGCCTCATCCAAAGCTGCCATCAGGTCGGCTTCCTCGGCAGGCGACAGCTTGATGGAAGCCTCCGTGTCGGTCGACAGGACGGTGACAAGCGCGCCTTCGGGCAAAGTGACGCCCTCGAGGACGACTTTGCCATTGATAACAGTGCCGGTTGCTACTTGCATGGCGACATCGTACCCCAGGGGCCGGCGGTTAGGAAACTGTTCGCTTCGCCCGACTGCCATGCGATGTCCAGCGAAAACCACTGCCTCGCAACCCACATGGATCCCTGGGGTCGTGTGAAGGGCGACCTCCGCACAAACCGAGATTGGAGACGGGAAGGGCGGGTTGGGAGGTCAATAACCGGCCCGAATCTGGGATCCCCGCATTCGCATTTCCCCCGGAGCCCCGCCAGCAACTGGCCCTCCCGGGCCTAAGGAAAAATGCGACAGCAAGTCTGGCCTTGTGCGATTGGTGGAGAGGAATAGCATCGAACCCCGACCTCAGGATTGCGAACACTGGGTCCGCACACACGGAGTAGCACCGGCGCGCTGTACTTGACATCCGATTGCAGTGGCAACTCCGGCGTGGCCAGCAAAGCCAGTCGTCTGCAGTCAGCGCATCTGGTACCGGGCAACACCTGCCTGGTCCAGGTCGCGGCTGGCCTCGCCGCGATGCACCAGATAGTTCAGGCAGGCCAGGCTCTCGCCGGTCGCCATGTTCAGCAGGGCTCCATCGCTCTCGTCGATTGGCCGGCCGAACAGCGTGCGAAAAACGTCGACGGCGCGCCGTGGCTGCCGCAGGTCCTGGCGCAGCAGGTCCAGCGTGTGCTGCTGCGATGCGGCCAGATGGTCGAGCCGGGCGTGCAGCCCGCGGAAGCAGTCGTTGTGCGCGGGCAGGACCAGCACGTCGTCGGGAACCGCACGCCTGAGCTTGTCCAGCGAGTCCAGCCATTCCTGCATCGGATTGGCATCGGGCTCGGTCGGGTGGACCGAGACGTTGGACGAGATACGCGGCAGGACCTGGTCGCCGAAGATCAGCAGCTTCAATTCGGCGCAATACAGGCAGGCATGCTCGGGCGAGTGGCCGGTGCCGACGATCACACGCCAGGCATGGGAGCCGATCCTGATCTCCTCGCCATCCTGGATGCGCCGGTAACTCTCGGGCAGCGCGTGGATGAGCTTGCCGAAATTGCCGAAACGTGCCTTGTAGTCGTCGATGGCGCCTTCGCTCCAGCCCGCGCGGCGGTAGAACGCCAGTGCGTCCTCGGGAGCCTCGCGGCCCGAGTCGGCTGCCAGCACGCGGCAGTTCAGGTATTCCTGCCGGGTCATCCACAGGCTGCATCTGAACTTGCGTGTCAGCCAACCCGCCAGCCCGATATGGTCGGGATGCATGTGCGTCGCGAAGACGCGCGTCAGCGGGCCCTGGTCACCCGCTTCGGCAAAGAACCCGCGCCAGGCCGCCAGCGCGTCGTCGGTGCGCGTGCCGCTGTCGACGACGGCCCAACCGTCGCCATCGTGCAAACCCCAGACATTGATGTGGCTGAGCTTGAATGGCAGCGGCAGGCGCATCCACATGACACCGGGCACGATTTCGAGCGACTCTCCCACCTGGGGTGGTGATTCGAATGGATAGTCCAGCTGCGGCTTCTCTGGCGCGCTGGATGCAGGTGAGGGATCGATCATGGGCAGCAACTCCATCAGTGCATGCGCGGATCATCGATAGTAGTTCATGGGCAAGCGTGGGCGCTGTATGTGTCAACGCTGTAGCGTCCAAACCCCGGCACTGATGGATGCGGCCCTTGATGTTCGACGCAGTGGCTGCTTCGTTCGCGATTCCTAGCCTGCGCGCGCGTGGAACGATGCCAGCAACCGCCCCGTGAGCACGGCGACAAGCGCCAGCAAACATGGCCACAGGCCCGGTGGATTGGAGGTCGGCAGGAGCAATGCCACGATGGTTGCGCAGGTCACCAGCGTCACCAGGGTCGCCAGCAGGCCGAAGGTCTCCGGGCTGTTCGCATCCAGGCCCCTGGATCTGATCTGACGAACATGACCGCCGTCGGCCAGACTCGCAACCAGGAAGGCCGCAAGCCATGGCAGCCAATACAGGAGGTGGGAGAGCCGATAACCGGCCAGGGTCTGCAATTGCCGGATCGACTGGAAATACCGGTTCCCGAAAAGCCGCAGGTTGACGGCGTCCATCTCGCGCGCCACGGCCTTGTTGGCGTTTCCGAGCCGTGGGCCGTCTGCGGCCTGGGGAATCGGAAACAGGACGGTCGAAGGTGCAGGGGCGTCAGGGCTGCGGCTGCGAATCCGGGCTGCGATTTCCGGCCCCCAGAGCGTGGTGGCCAATACGTCTTCGGCCTGCATCCGGTCCCGGAAGAACTGCGCGTTCCTGGTAGAGGGAATGTAGAAGACCAGGATCAGCACGACCAGGACGGTCAGCGCCAACAGCGCGCGGATCATGGTGCATCACCCTGCGCCAGGACATGTGCGGGCACGGTGCCGGTGTCGCTGTCGCGGTCGCTTGCGGGGGCCTGGCCCGGGTCCAGGATCGGAAATCGGCCCTTGATGATGCGCCCTCCAGACACGGACGCGAAATACTGCAGGTTCGGCAGCTTGCCCAGTATCTCGGCCGGCACCATTTCCTCGAAACTCTCGCTCACCTGCGTCGAGCGGCTGGCGGAGAAGTCCCCCAGGTGGGTATCGGTTCCCAGGCTGTGTCCGACCCGCATAGTATGGATGGCGGTCTTGCCGAAGGTCTCGACCACGAAGTCCTGCGTCGGCCTGTCCTTGGTGCGCAGCGCGATCAGGTTGTTCAGGTTGCCCAGCGCCATGCGCGCCGCATGCTCGCTGCCCAGCCGCCGGGCCAGGTCCGCCAGTGTCTGCATTGCGCAGGTCGTGTAGATGCCGCCTTCGGCGCCTTTGTTCAGGATCTCGATCAGCGGCTGGTTGATGACGTTGGAGACCTCATCGACGAACAGCGAGATGCGCCGATGCCCGCCTAGGTTGTAACGCATGCCGGCGCGCGCCGCCAGGTCGGCCAGCGCCAGCGCGCCGATGGCCGATGCGACCGAAGGATCCGGCAGCGAGTCCAGGCACATGTAGAGCACATGGCCGGCGCGCTCGATCTTCTCGAAGTTCATGATGGGGCGCCTGTCGCTGGCATCAAACGGGTCGGGCGACAGGCTGGGTCCCAGGTCGCCCGAGGTCAGCATCGACAGCACCGGCAGCAGGTTGGCGGTGATCTTCTGGTAATGCTCGCGGTTGTGCCGGAACGTGCGTACCTGGGCGTCGATCACCTTGTTGTGCTGGTTGGGCGGGACCTGGTGCTCGTAGAAGGCGACATAGGCCAGCAGGTCGGCGCTGGCGGCCTCGGACTGGCTGCGCAGTTGCCCGCGCCTGGCCTCCTGCAGCAACTGCCGCATGGCCGGCAGCTCGCGCCACTGCGCGCCCAGCGTGTCGGCAAGATAGCGGCGCAGGGATTCCTCCAGCACCGGCTCGATGCCCGCCTCGATGTACCGGGTCAGCTTGACCAGGTTGGGCCGCTCCTCCAATCCGATCAGTCCCTGCACGACCACATTGACGGCGTCCCAGCCGAACGCGGTGAAGGCACCGCCGGTGTCCGGCGGCATGACGGACTGGATGCGCGATGGCAGTTCCGTGGGTTTTTGCCAGTTGAACGTGAAGTCCAGGCGAACCCCGGTCTGCGGAAAGGCGGGGTGGAACTCCAGGAAGGTGTCGGCCTCGCGGTAGTCCTGGCAGGCGCGCTGGGCGATGCGCTTGAGCCGGCGGCTGTTCTTGGGGTCGATCACGATGACGACATCGCCGCGGCGGATTGCCTGGGTGATCAGGCTGCCCAGCGCAACACCCTTGCCCGATTGGGTGGTGCCGACCAGCAGGGTTCCGCCTTCGAAGTTCTGCAGCGGTCGGTACAGTGGCTGTTCGACGGGCTCCACGCCATGGATGTAGGGCAGGCCGATCTCGTCGTCGGTCTGCGGCTGCACCGGATACCCGAGCCAGCGCAGCAGGCGGGGCGAGACCATCATGTCCCGGTAGTCGATCTTGGCCAGTTCGTACAGGCGCTGCGCGTGCACCGGCTGCCAATAAAAGCCGAAACCCAGGAACACCGAGTCCGGATCCGTGCACAGGCGCGCCAGCGCATCGACGCCCATGTGTTCGGCGCTGCGGCCACACAGGGAGGCACGCAGCACGAGGTTGCGCATGGCCTGGTGGATACGCAGCAGCGCCATGGCCATGCAGGCCGCGGCCAGCGGCACGGCGAGCGACGCGGGCATATGACGCGTCACGGCGAATTCGGCGTAGACCACGAAGGCGAGCAGCCACACGGCGCCGGCGCGGGCCTCGTAGGCGGGCCGCCAGGGCATTTCATAACGACGCAGCAACATGGGGCGTGGTAGGGACCGTGGTCGGAGCAGGGTCCGCGGTAGGCCCATTGCTGTCGTCCTGCGGCACGACATGCCGATCGCGCAGGATCACGCCCGGAAGCGTCTCGCCATCCATAGTGCCGGTGACGTTCAGGGAACTGCCGTCGGCGGGGCGCAGCAACATGCGCGCCTCGTCCAGGGCCCGCACGACCGTGGGGGGTTGCAGACCCAGTTGGCTGAACGCGCGCATGGGGATGAAATAGCCGCCGTCGACGACACGACACTGGGCCGGCAACAGGCCACCATCGAGTGACTCGATGATCACGCCCAGCGCGTTGCGGATGGTCGAGGGCAGGCGGATCGGCGCGCGCAGGGCATGGCGCATGCGGGGTCCCTTTGTCACCGGTGGTGGTGGCGACGGAGGAGGCGGTTGTGTTGGTCGTGGCGGATGTGGTGTCGCGGGCGTGGGCCCTGCAGGTGGCGCATCGGCCAGGAGTTGTTCTGTGAGTGGTGGAGTGGGTCGATTTTTTGGCGATGAGGAAGCTGCTGCCGTCTCCGGGGGGCTCGCCGCGGCAACCATCGGGATAGTCTGCGGGACGCTCGCGCCTGTTGGCACCGCACCACCGGCTGGGGCTGGCGTCGAAGTAGCCATGGGGATGACCAGGTCGATATCGGCGATGGCGAGAGGTTGCGGGTCCGTCGGGTACAACACCAGGGTGGACGTGAGTCTCATTGCGTCCACCGGGCCTTTGGCGCCGGGTGGCTGGATCTGCCACAGCGGCTGGTCAGGACGCTGTGTCATTGCCAGGCCGGTGGCCAGCATTGCCTGCAGCAGGGCGTCGGCGGTCCTGGGTATGCCTTGCCACTGTTCGATCTCCAGTTGTTGGCGCAGATCGTCGGCGGCAGCGGGCCAGGCGAGAAACAGTCCGTCCTTGCTCAGCCAGACGCGGGATTTCTCGGCATTGGGGCTCCAGCTGGCGCGGGTGGCGGCAACGCGCCGCAGCGCGGTCAGCAGATACCGCTGCAGATGTTCTGCCGGAGGTGGCGTTGCGCCGCGACTGGCGCGGTCCTTCAGTTCCTGGTCGATGACCAGCGCCAGCGCACGCTGGACCAGGTCGTCGAGCACGTTGCGCTCCAGGTGATTGCGCAATCCGCCCACGCATTCCAGCATCTGCGCAACGATGCTGTGGTTGTGCTGTGCCAGGTAGGCGACGATTTGGCGCGGCAGGACCATGCCGATGGCCAGCAGGCCGGTGCTTCGCGCCTCGCGCCAGGTCTCCTGCCAACGCACCCCGTAGTGAGCAAGCTGCTGCTCGCCGAGCCAGGTTGCCAGTGGTGTCAGGTAGGCCGGCCAGCGGCGATCCTGGTCTGATTGCACGCTGACCTGGGACACGGCGCGGTGCAGCTCGGAGCACATTCCGGCGATGAAGGTGGCCAGGCGCCAGCGCGGTTCGAGTTGCCTGCGCACCGAGATGGTCGCGCGGCCGGCAAGGATGTGGCTGTCTGTGCCCTGCAGGCTGTACAGGCCGGTCTCCAGGCCCAGGCGCAACAGGCCGCCAGGCTCGCTGAATGCGCCCTCTGGCGTTGCAGGAAGCAGATGCACGTAGCCGGCGTAGCCGCGGACCAGTGGCATCAGTTCGCTCTCGAACGCCTGGCGGTCAGCGCCGTAACACAGCTTGATGCGCCGCAGGCATTCGGCGTTGGCGTCGAGCAGCGACGACAGCGGAACGACCGGGATGGCCGACGGTTCAGTGTGCTGGCTGATGTCGCAGCGCGGCCCATCGGTCCGTGGCGTCGGAATGCCGCCAGGGTTTCCACTGCCTGCCTCGTCATCCATGGCACGGGCTTGCGGCGTCGGAGCCGTTCGTCGCCACAGGTACGCCGTCCGCCGTGGAGGCGAACGCCTGAAATGTGGTCCAGCCGTGCGAGACGGCGCGCGGATCGGGCAGCGGCTGGATGGGAAAGGCTGTCTGCACGCGGGGATCGTGGCGGTAGCGCTGCAGCAGCTTGCAGAACGGGCAGTTGGCCGCGGACGCCACGGTTCCCAGCGAGACGAGGAACTCGCTGGCGCAGTGCGCGCAGGCGATGACCTCGAAGCTGGCGCTCCTGGCGACCCAGATGCCGTCGATGTGCGAGGCCAGGTCGAACGCCCGATCGAAACTGATGCGAGACGGCTCCGCCGTGAGCAGCCGGTAGTGCCGGTAGCCGCCGGTCAGTGCATCGGCCGGCCCGAAGCCGGAGCGGCGCAGGCGCTGGTAGACCGCGGCGAACAGGGATGCGTCGGTGCGGTACAGCAGGTTGGCGCTGTGGTACCACTCCGGTGAGTCCGGCGCGCGACCGCGCGGAATGGCGTTCGATTCGGTGAACAGCAGGCGTTGCAACATGCGTGGCGGAAGTCCGGTGACGCAGCGGATGGTGCGCACCCGGGCACCCAGTTCGGCGCAGTCCATCGCGCGCTGGATGGCATCGAGATGGCGCGTGGCGCGTGGCGACAGCTCCATGACCGGTCACGCCGCCTGGGCCTTCGGGGTCTGCGCGGCCGCGAGCGGGCCTGCCAGTGGCAGCGGTGTCTGCAGCAGCCGCAGCAGGTCCTGCCGGGGTGGAAACAGCGTGGCGGGGCCGACGTTGGCGACGATGGCCCAGATCTGGTCCACGCTCAGGCTGGCCAGCAGGTCGGCCTGGGCCGCATTCAACGCGAAGCGGCAGCAGGTCGCCACGCGATCCTGCAGGATGCCGATCTTGATGGCGGTCAGGGCATTGAGGTTGACGTACTGGACATCGGACAGGGGAACGTTGTTCATGGCATCTCCGGTTCAAGGGCAACAGCGTTGGCATGCGCCGCGGGCCGGTTCGGCGCGCTGCGCATGGGCTGGTTGTGAGATTACGGAGAACGGCCTGTGGCCGATAGTGCCGGCGCGCGTTTGCCACCCGCAAACCCCGGCAATTGCCGGTGCTTGCACGCTACATTGCATGGCGCACTCGACCAGCACCAGTCGTGCAGCTTGAGGGTAGTCGTTCGCGCAAGGGGTTTGCAGGTGGCGTTGCTGCATGGCGTGCCCTGCGCTTGTCCTTTGTCGATTTGGCCGAGTGGGCAGGTCTACACGGTGACCTCGCCGCGATCCACAAGGCGGTTTATCAGTGCGATCCGGTCGGAGGGCGGGGCGCTGATGGATTGCGTGTTTGCCGGTGCTCGCCCGGGCAAGGTGTCGCCTGGATGATTGCCGTGGCTGGCAGGTGCGCCGGATCGGTATCCCGGACTGGCCGGGATACCGAAACGTGCTATTTCCTTGTCGTCGTGCAACCGATGTGATCGGTTGGCCTCAGGCGGGTTGCGCCAGTGACTTCCACTCGGCAGTGGAGAGGTCAATGAGTTTGCCGCCCAGGACCTCGAGGTCCGTTGCGCGGTCGTAGTCTCCCACTTCCTGCGAATAGTGCGTCACCGCATTGACCAGCGCGTAGCCGGACAGGCGGCCTTCGGCGATCAGGTTGCGCAGCACGCCTGCGCGCTCCGCGTCATTGAGGCTGTACCGATTGGCCAGCACCTGCACGCTGCGCACCGGATCCCCGGTCAAGGGGATCTGCATCGTGCGTTGCAGCTTGGCCGCGCATTGCCGGAAGCTGGCCTCGGACACCGCCGCCTGCACCACGTCGCGCACCTTCAGAAAAAATGCCTCGTCGTCGGCGCGCAGCGTGTCGTCCTGGAACACCTGGAAGTCCTGTGCATCGGCTCCCACGGTGCGGCCCAGGTGCGTCTTGCGTAAGGCGCGATCGGGCGCGATCAGCCCGTTGCGGCACACCAGTCGGAACAGCAGGGGCTGTACCGACAGGGTGCCTTCTCCCACTTCGGAGTTGGAGACGACTACGCCGGCCTGCACGATGTCGCCGGGCGCGACCTCGACCTGGATACGTGGTGTCACCACCTTGAGGTACATCCGGGTCTCGGTCAGCTCGACCGATTCGAACCGTGCCTGCGGCAGCTGCTGCAGGATCGGCAGCACGCTTTGCGCCAGGTCGAAGTTGTCCAGGCGCCGGTAGCGCTCGGAGAGCACGGCCCGGACATTGCCGTCCAGCGTGCGGATCATGCGCCGCTCGTCCTTTTCGCCCTGCAGCCAGGTGTTGACGTTGTGGTCCAGCAACTGGGGCTGGTCCTCGCGCATGCGCTCGAAGTACGGAAACGGAATCCGCAGCTTGTCGGCGAGTTGCCGGCGCGCCAGCGGCGTGATGCCGTACAGCGCCGTGCGTTCGCCCTCCTGGATCGTCAGTTGGGTCTGGCCGCCGGGGGCGGTGTCGTGGCGCAGCAGCGCCGAGGGCACGATCAAGTCGCGCTTGGTCGATTGCTGGCGCTCGAGTTCCTGCGCCAGTTCGATGAGGTTGCGTCCTGTTTTCATATGAAGTCCTTGGATTGGAGTGAAACAATGTGCGGAGGTGGCGCTGCCCATGGGGCGCGCCGGGATCCCCGCGGGGTAAATGGCGGACCGGGTTGGTGGTCCGCCTGAGAAAAATCCGTCGGCGTCAGTGCCGACGGGGTGCAGCAGACGGGGAGCGGCGGCTTGTCCGCCGCGCCCTGGCCGGGAGCCAGTCGATTCGCACTGGCTCACGAAAAACGAATCAAGCGATCAGGCCGGTGATGTGCGCCGGATCTGCGCGCCCCAGACATCGGCCCAGTCGGCGCCATCGTGCAGGGGCACGAACACCTTGACGCGCCGGGGTCCGCCCTCGCGGCGGTGCTCCTTGCGCAACCGGCGCGCCAGCGCGAACGCGGCTGCCTGTCCGTCGAAATCGCCATCCGCGTCGTTGTCGGCGTAGATGTGCACTTCCTGCAACTGCTCGGGCAGCCAGAGCCGCTCCAGGTTGCCGGCACTGATGCCGGCCCAGACCGGCTTGCCGGTGGACAGGTGCACCGCGATCGCGGTCTCCAGGCCCTCGGCCAGCGCGAGCACGCTGCCGGGCTCGAACAGGCGTACCGCCGCTCCCTGGATGCCGCCCGAGAGCACCTTCTTGGCGTCCGGGCGCTGGAGCTTGCGGCCATCCTGCAGATAGGTGCGGTGCAGGCTGATCGCATGGCCGTCGGCGCCCTGGATGCAGGCCAGCATGGCCGGATGGTGGGCGACCAGTCTGGACCGGCCCTTGTCATCCTTGTCGTAGTAGCCCAGGCGCGGGTGGCAGCGCAGCACCTTGGGGTACCGGTCCATGCCCAGCTGCCGGCCACGCAGGTAGCGGTCGACGTCGTCTTCCGGCGCCACCGGGTTGGCTTCGTCCCACAGCCGCTTGGCCAGTTTCTTCATGCGCAGCGCGGAGGGCTCCGCCGGTGCGCGGGCGGGCGGCACGATGGCAGCGCCGATCACTTCCTGCACCTGGCGCACCGCGGACTTGAAGTCAACGCCCTTGACCGCCTGCAGCAGCTTGAAGCCGCCGCCCGGGCCGCAGTTGCGGCAGTGGTAGTTGCCCTCGCCGAACTTGTCCGTGTACTGGAATCGGTCGGTGCCGCCGCACATCGGGCAGGGCTGGTTGCGCTGCGACAGGATGCCGGCATCGACATCGAGGCTTTTCAGGATCGACGTCCAGCGGCCGTGCGCACGCGCCAGCAGTTCCTGGACCTGGTCGTGGTAGTCAGGATTGCGCATGGGCGAACTCTGGGTTCTGCGACCTGCAGGCAGGTGCGCGGCGGTGCGTGGTGCTCGGGCCCGTGTGCGGGTGGTTCTGGCGTGTCCGGTGCCGGAGCGCGGCGGATGAAGGCGTTGGTTTTGCCGTCCGGGTCGTCTTGCGTTTCATTGGAACCATGGTCGTGGTCTCCTTGATATGTGTGATGTGCTCATCCGAACAGGCTGGCCTGTGTGTCGGCATGCTTGATCTGTTCGTTGAGCCACTGCGGATTGCGTGAGAGCTGCACCTGGACCCATTGCGGGTTCTCGAGCACGGCCTCGCGTGCCCAGGCCGGCATCAGCGCGAGCGCCTGCGACATCCAGGGGCGCATCCGTGCGTGGATCTGCTCGCGCAGTTCCTGCGCATCGAGCCGGCCGCAATAAGGTGCTGGCGACAAGGGGCTGTTGCCCACTACCTGCAGGCATCGCACGAACGAGAACGGACGCGTGTCCTTGTCCCGCTCGGTGAAGATCCAGCGCAAGGTGTCGAACTTCTCGTGCAGCGGCTGTTCGGGGTCGGCCAGGTGGACGATCTCCTGCAGCAGTCGCCAGTGCAGGAAGACGATCTCTTCCTCGCTCCACGGCGCGGGCGCTTCGAGCACCTCGGCGATGTCGTCGTTAGGATGCCAGCACTGCAGCAGCAGGCAGTCCTGCCGATGCCGCAGCGTTTCGACGATGCGCTGCAGCGCGGGGGAATAGGTCGCCGAAAGGGGTGGCGAACCTGACGGAGCACGGGATGCGTGCATGGCTACCTCCTGGATAGGTGAGAGGCAGCGCCCGCCCACAGGCAGGCGGACTGCCCGTGGGTTGGGAAGATCCCGGCGCGAGCCGGGAGAATTGAAATGACGGAGCTTGCGGGCCGGCTTGTGGCAGTCGATCTGCCAGGGTCGGTGTGCCGGCGTACCGACGAGGAAGACGGGCGGGGAGAGGGCGCACCAAGGTTGATGGTGGCACCCTCGCCGCGCGCGTCACGTCGCGGCTGCGCGACTGCTGTTGCTACCTGTTGTTGCTACTACTGCCGACCGGCGGATGGGAGGGAGTCGGCCGACTCGTGGCAGGCATGTGTCAATCAATGCCGGACCCATTCCGGCTTCGTCGAGCTTTTCACGCTCATGTGAATGGCTGGCCAGGCTTGGATGCAGGGCCAGCTGCTGCATGTTCGGACACGATATGTTGGCCCGGGCACGCGGTCAAGGGCTGTCGGCCATGCGCGCGGGGCTGGCGCCGATATGGGCCCTATTTGTGTTTCGTTGACCGTGGAGGCGGTGGGTGTGCTTGCCGATCATTGGTGCACATCCGGTGTCAACAGGAGTCGCAACGTGACAAGCAGCCAGATCGTTCGAATCGACCAGGGCGGCGTGAACGCCAGGATCATCGCCCGCGAAACCAGGACCGATTTCCGGCGCGTGGAGGCCGCCAGCATCAAGATGCCGGTGTGTTTCACCAGTGCCGAAGGCAAGCGCACGTTTGTGCGCCGCTTCGGGCCGCTGCAGCTCAACATGTATTTCATCTCGGTGATCGCGCGCACCCAGCTCGAGTCTGCGGATGTGCTCAAGGTCGAGAAAGCCATCCGGACCCAGATGGACAACGTGGCGCACAGCATGAACAAGTCGCTCGACGCGGCCGAGGCGCTGTGCCAGCACCATGGGGTGACGCAGCTTGCGACCTACGACACCCAGGCGCTGGAGATGGAGAT
>JBFIDI010000031.1:0-21375 GCA_041581405.1 Burkholderiaceae bacterium | reverse complement strand
GGGGAGCCCTTCGACGCGATCCTGCTCGATGCGCCGTGCACCGCCTCGGGCATCGTGCGGCGCCACCCGGACGTCCCATGGTTGCGCCGGGCGTCCGACGTCGACCAGCTGGCGCAGTTGCAGGCGCGCCTGCTGGCCGCGTTGTGGCCCTTGCTCGCGCCCGGTGGCCGCATGTTGTATTGCACCTGTTCCGTGTTTCGCGCGGAAGGTGACATCCAGATACAAACGTTTGTTGAACACAACACCGATGCCGCTTTGCTGCCGTCTCCCGGCCATTTGCTGCCCCGATCCGCCGGAATCGACGCCGCTGTCCCGGACAATGGCGACGGTGACCATGACGGATTCTTCTACGCCTTGCTGGAAAAGCGTGCGCCGTGAACGGCTGGCCGCCTGGCTGCTGTCGTGCCTGCTGCTCCTGTTCGCGGCCGTGCCGGCCGTGCGGGCGCAGGACCGCTCCGAGGTCAGCCAGCTGCGCCTGGAACGCACGCCGGACGGCCTGGTGTTGTATGCCAACGTGCGGCTGGAGTTGCCGCCGGCCGTCCAGGACGCGCTGACCAAGGGCGTTGCCATGGTGTTCCTGGCCGAGGCCGACGTGGTGCGCCACCGCTGGTACTGGACCGACAAGAAGTTGGCCAGCGCCCAGCGCCACATGCGCCTGGCCTACCACCCGCTGACCCAGCGCTGGCGCCTGAACGTGGCCTCCGGCCCGATGACGCCCAACAGCCTGGGGCTGGCGCTGAACCTGAACTTCGACACGATGGAGGAGGCCCTGGCGACCATGCAGCGCATCTCGGGCTGGAAGATCGCCGATGCCGGCATGATCGAGTCCGACTCCACGTTCAAGGTGGATTTCCGCTTCGGCCTGGACGTGACCCAGCTGCCGCGGCCATTCCAGATCGGCGCGTTCGGCCAGTCCGACTGGAAGGTCGGCGTCAGCGCCACCCAGCAGATCGGACCCGAAGGCGGCCGGTGAGCACCTCCAGCCACAAACAGGAACCACCCGCCGCGCGCACGCAGGCGCACGAGATTCGCGGGCTGGGCTGGGGTGTCGGGGTCGGCATCGCGACGATGGCGGCCATCGGCCTGGTGCTGCTGTTCCTGCTGACCCAGGCCACCAACAACCGCGAGCTGTACGAACGCAACTACGCCTTGTTGTTCGGCCTCAACGTGTTCGTGGCCACGATCCTGCTGCTGGTCATCACCTGGATCGGCGTGCGCCTGGCCACGCGTGTGCGCCGGCGGCGGTTCGGCAGCCGGCTGCTGGTCAAGCTGGCCGCGGTGTTCGCGCTGGCGGGGTTTGCGCCTGGCGTGCTGATCTACGTGGTGTCCTACCAGTTCGTGTCGCGCTCGATCGAGACCTGGTTCGACGTCAAGGTCGAAGGTGCCCTGGATGCCGGCCTGGACCTGGGCCGCGTGTCGTTGCAGGCCTTGTCCGACGATCTGAGCAACAAGGCCCGGCTGGCCGCGCCGCAACTCTCGAGCCTGACCGACGCCGCCGCGACGCTGCCGCTCGAGCGTTTGCGCGACCAGCTCGGCGCGAGCGACATCGGCCTGTTCTCCAGCTCCGGCCAGCTGATCGCCGCGGCGAGCCAGTCCCGCTTCAAGCTCACGACCGAGCGGCCTTCGGCGCAGCAGTTCCGTGCCGCGCGGGGCTCGCGCTCGGTCACCTGGATCGAGGGCCTGGAGGAGGCGGCGACGCCGGACGCGGCCGACGCCCGCGTGAAGGTGCTGGTGCTGGTGCCCAATCCGAGCTTCGCACTGCTCGATGAGCCCCGTTTCCTGCTCGTCACCCAGGCCTTGCCCGGCGCGCTGGTGGCCAACGCACTGGCGGTATCGCAGGCCTATCGCGAATACCAGGAGCGGTCGCTCGCGCGCGAGGGCCTGCGCCGCATGTATATCGGCACCCTGACGCTGAGCCTGTTCCTGGCGGTGTTCGGCGCGGTGTTGCTGGCCGTGGTGCTGGGCAACCAGATCGTGCGCCCCTTGCTGCTGCTGGCCGACGGCGTGAACAAGGTCGCCGCCGGCGACCTGACGCCCAAGGTCACGCTCAGCGGCAAGGACGAGCTGGGCGGCTTGACGCGCGATTTTGCCGACATGACGCAGCAACTCGCCGACGCACGCCAGGCGGTCAGCGCCAGCATGGAGCAGGTCAACGCGGCACGCGCCAACCTGCAGACCATCCTGGACAACATGACCGCCGGCGTGATCGTGCTCGGCGCCGACGGTGTGATCCGTTCGTCCAACCCCGGCGCGACGCGTATCCTGCGCCTGCCGATGGCCGCCTACGAAGGCCGGCGGTTCGACGAGGTGCCCGGGCTGGAGGAATTCGCGCAACAGGTCCAGGGCCGTTTCGACGCCTTCCTGGGGGAGCGCAGCGCCGACGGGCTGGACCACTGGCAGCAGTCGTTCGAACTGGGCGTCAACGCCTCCGGGCCGGCGCTGCAGCAACACGACAACTCCATCGTGCTGGTGGCGCGCGGCGCGAAGCTGCCCGGCACGGACCGGCTGCTGGTGTTCGACGACATCTCGGAGATCGTGTCGGCCCAACGCGCGCAGGCCTGGGGCGAGGTGGCGCGCCGACTGGCGCACGAGATCAAGAATCCGCTGACCCCGATCCAGCTCTCGGCGGAGCGGCTCGAGATGAAGCTCTCGGGCAAGGTGGCGGCGCCGGAGCAGGCGGTGCTGGTCAAGTCGGTCAAGACCATCGTCGACCAGGTCGACGCGATGAAGCGCCTGGTCAACGAGTTCCGCGACTACGCGCGCCTGCCCGCGGCCGACCTCAAGCCGCTGGACCTCAATACGCTGCTCGGCGACATCGCCCAGCTGTACGAGGAGGACACCGCGGCGGTGCCGGTGCGCATGGAACTCGACCCGTTGTGCCCGCGCATCCTGGGCGATGCGCAGCAATTGCGCCAGGTCGTGCACAACCTGGTCCAGAACGCGCAGGACGCCACGGCGGCCGTGCCGGCCGAACCCGGCAAGCCGCCATGCGCGGTCACGGTGCGCACCCTCTGGATTCCGAGCAGCCGCCGCGTGCGCCTGGTGGTGCAGGACGAAGGCGCCGGATTCCCGGAGAACATCCTCAAGCGTGCCTTCGAGCCCTATGTGACGACCAAGGCCAAGGGCACCGGCCTGGGACTGGCGGTGGTCAAGAAGATCGCCGACGAACACGGCTCGCGCATCGACATCGCGAACCGCGTCGTCGACGGCCGGATCCTCGGTGCGCAAGTGTCGTTATCATTCGCGGTAGACATGACAGAACCGGTGGCCAGCCCAGGTTGAGGCGGCGTGCCGGCACAGGCAAGGGACAGCGCATTCATATGGCAAATATTCTGGTGGTCGACGACGAGCTCGGTATCCGGGACTTGTTGCAGGAGATCCTGAACGACGAAGGCAATACGGTGGAGGTCGCGGAAAATGAGCAGCAGGCGCGCGCGGCGCGTCTGCGCGACCGGCCGGACCTGGTCCTGCTCGACATCTGGATGCCCGACACCGACGGCGTGACCTTGCTCAAGGAGTGGTCGTCCGCCGGTGCGCTGACCATGCCGGTCATCATGATGAGCGGTCACGCGACCATCGACACCGCCGTCGAAGCCACCAAGATCGGTGCGCTGGCCTTCCTCGAAAAACCGATCACGATGCAGAAGCTGCTCAAGGCCGTCGAGCAGGGCCTGACGCGCGGCACCGTGCGCAAGCTGCAGTCGCCGGCGTTCGCGCCCGCCGCCGCCGTGCCCACGGCCGAGATGGTCGTCGAGCCCGGCGTGGAGGCGGCGGCCGCGGTCGACGCCGGTCTGCTGCCGCGCCAGAGTTTCGGCCTGGACAAGCCGCTGCGCGAGGCACGCGACGAATTCGAGAAAGCCTATTTCGAGTACCACCTGTCGCGCGAAAACGGCTCGATGACCCGCGTGGCGGAAAAGACCGGCCTCGAGCGCACCCACCTGTATCGCAAGCTCAAGCAACTGGGCGTGGACCTGACACGCGGAAAACGCAGCATGGCCTGACGTTCGGGCAAATCGGGACGATTGCGCTGGTATACTCTGGCGCTCTGGCCCGGTAGCTCAGTCGGTAGAGCAGAGGATTGAAAATCCTTGTGTCGGTGGTTCGATTCCGCCCCAGGCCACCAGATTCAAGCCCTTGTGGCGCAACAACAAGAAGCCCGCTGTCGGTCCGCAGCGGGCTTTTCTTGTTTGCGGGCTGCGTCCTTGCGCCACGGCGCAGTCAGTCATCAGGTGGAAGGCGTCACTTGGCCGCGGGACGGTAGCCGGCGCGTTGGGTGCGGTCCTTGCGGTGTGTCGCACGCAAACGGCGCGACCACCCGACGCCCGGCATGGCCCAAACTACCGCGAGGCGGCCGATCCAGCGCGTGATCCCGACCGCAAGAGCACGGTGGAGAACGCCATCGTGCCACGCCAGAGCACGCCTTGTAGGGTCGGCGCTTCGAGTCCATCGCCGACAGAACGCGTTTCCGGAGCACTGGGCAGGCGGTAGACCGACACATTTTTCGGGGATACAGTCAGGATTTGCGAATGCCAGTGGGCGCGCCGAGAGCGGCTGCTGCGCCGACGCTTCGCGGTGCGATACTTGGTCTGATGCGGTCGCATTCTTATACTTCAATCAAATACCCGATGATCAGCGTGAAAAGTTGCCTGGCGCCGCGGTGAAGCAGCAGCAGATGAGCTCCAGTAGAAAATGGGTCGGACCAGGCACTGTGCTGCGGCTGCTGCGGCGAGTCCTCGTCTACGGCGCGGTCGGTATCGGGGTGGCGCTGTGTTATAGCGTTCTGGTGGCCGTCATGCTCCGCGCGCAGCTCGTGTCCACACCGACACTGGCCGCCGTGTTCGCATTCCTCCTCGTGCTGCCGCTTTCGTACGTGGCGCAGCGGCGCACGAGTTTTGGCGACAGGCCGCGTGATGGTGGGCAGCCAGCTCGCTTCGCGGTGCTGGCGCTAACCACTTTCGGAATCAGCGTCGGAGGTATGGCGATCGTCGTCGAGTTATTGGGCTTGCCCTACTGGGGCGGACTGATCGTCACATGGGTATGCGTGCCGATCGCCGGATTCCTGATGAACACGCTGTGGGTTTTTCCGGCAAGCAAACCGGGAGGTTTGCACTCGTCATCGTGAATCTGGCGGCCTGTCGATCGTGTGCTTCACGGCGCCGATAACCTCTGGTTGGCAGCGCTCGGATATCGAGAATGCGTCCATCCATGCGAAGCGTCGATGCCGTCGGCGAAGCACCCCATCAAGAACACGGAGCAAGATCGATGCACCACGAAAGTGAACACGCGAAGTGGGGCCGGACGGCCATTGTCATAGAGGCAAAAGCCGGCTGATCCGATGTGCGGCATCGTCGGCATTTTTCACCGCGATGGGTCCTTTGCTGACGCCGGACTCGTGCGGCGCATGGGGGATCGGATTCGGCATCGGGGGCCAGACGGCGAAGGGCTCTGGCATGACGGGCCGGTGGCGCTCGGTCATCGGCGACTGGCGATCCGGGATCTGTCTGCCGCTGGTGCCCAGCCGATGCTGTCGGTCGATGGCCGCGTCGTCATCGTTTACAACGGAGAGATCTACAACGATCAGGACCTCGCTCGCGCGCTGGCAAAGCAGGTGGGCTTCGTGCGCAGGACATCTTGCGACGCGGAGATCATCCCCGCGGCTTATGCTGCGTGGGGCGAGGAGGCTTTTGCGCGGTTCGAAGGCATGTTTGCGATTGCGTTGTGGGATCGGCAGACGAAGACGCTGTTCCTGGCGCGCGACGGTGTCGGCATCAAGCCGCTCTATGTTCATGATGATGGAAGAGCCATCAGCTTTGCAAGCGAGCTGAAAGCCTTGCTCGTGGACCCGCGCACGCCGCGCCGGTTTTCACCTCCCGATCTCGCGCACATGCTGGCGCATGGTTATGCGCCACCCGAGCGCACGTTGCTCGAAGGTGTCCGCCAACTGGCGCCCGGCTCGATCCTTGCAACCAGCGCGAATGGAACCCGCGAGCGGAGGTTCTGGCAACCGCGACGCACGCACGAAATCGACAATCTGCAGTCCGCGACCGAGGAATTCGTCAATACCTTCAGCACAGTGGTGCGTGAACAACTTGCGAGCGACGTCGATGTCGGCGTCCTGCAAAGCGGGGGGATCGATTCTTCGCTCGTCAGTATGGCGTTGCCGCAAGCCAGGATAGTGCCATTGTTTTCTGTCCGGTTTGCGGAGCGCTCACATGACGAATCAGCGCTTGTCGACTATGTAGCGCGTGCGAGTGGCCGCCAAGTCACTTACATCGATCTGGCGCCCGGATCCGACATCGTCGCAGACTTCCGGGAGGTGGTGGACGCTGTCGATGGTCAATTGAGTGACGCGAGCGCGCTGGCATGCCACCGCCTGAGTGAGATCACGCGGCGTCATGTGAAGGTTGCGCTTTCCGGAGACGGCGCGGATGAATTCTTCGGCGGTTATCCGACGTATCGCGCTACGGCCATGGCCAGCGGACTGCGTGGCTGGATGCCACCTCGGGCGTGGCGACTGCTGGCCCGTGGCATGCGTGCCGTGGCCCGAGGGTCGGATGAAAGACTGTCGGCGCCGGAGAAGGCATACCGGTTCTTCCACGGCCTGTCCCAGGCTACGCCTCACGCAACCTGGCGACATTATTTCCCATCATGGATGCAGGGCAAGGTCTATGGTGCAGGGCTCTCCGGCAGCGACGTCGGCGATCCGTTCAGTGGTTACGCGGCGGCCTTTGACGAGGCGAAAGGGGATGTGATCGATCAAGCGTTGCTTGCGGACCAGACCTACTACCTGCCGGCCGACCTCCTTGTGAAGCTCGACCGCACAAGCATGGCCCATGGCCTGGAGGTTCGCGTTCCCATGCTGGACCGGCGCATCATGGAATTTGCGGGCAGGCTCGATCATCGCCTTCTGCTCGACCGAACGGGTTCGACGAAACGTGTTCTGCGCCAGGCACTGTCGCTCATGGGCTGTGGTGACGTGGTAACGAAGGCGCCCAAACGCGGCTTCAATCTTCCCATCAATTCGCTGCTGCGGCAGGAGCTGGGCTCGCTCGCCAATCGATTCCTGGATCGCGAAGCTGATATATTCGCGCCCTATCTTCGACCCGACGAGGTTCGCAGCCTATGGCGAAGTCACGTGGCGGGACGGAGCGACGAGAAATACATCGTGTGGACCCTGATGACTTTGGCGGTGTGGTGCGAGAAGGAAGGAATATGTTGAACAAGCCGCAAGTCGAATACGGGGACCTCAGCATCGTCATCCCCGCGTTCAATGAAGCCGAAGGCATCGAACTCACGCTGCAAAGCCTCGCGGCGGAAGTGGCCGGGGCCGAGATCATCGTGGTGGATGATCATTCTCAAGACGCCACGTCGAAAATCGCGGCCGGCTTTGCGGGAACGAGAATCGTGCGACACCACTTCAATCGCGGCCAGGGTGCGGCGCTGAAGACTGGCATGCGATTGGCGAGCCGGCGATACGTCGCTTGGTTCGATGCCGACAACCAGCATCGGGTTTCTGATCTCAAGGCCCTTTACGTTCGCATGAAGGGCGAACATCTGGTCGCGGTCATTGGTCAGCGCACGAGCAGGTCGGCGACGTTGACACGTGGTGTCGGGAAGGCCGTGATCCGCCTCATCGGTCGAAGTCTGAATGTTCGAACCGGATCCGACCTCAACTGCGGGCTCCGAATCTTCCAGCGCGAGGTCATACTCGGCTATATGCCGTTGATCCCAGATCGCTTCAGCGCGAGCTTGGTGAGCACGCTTATCATGCTTGAACGCGGTTATCCGATCGCCTTCGAGGCAGTAGAAACCAATCCGCGGCTTGCGGGTTCGACCGTTCGGTTGCGTGATGGGTTTGACGCGGTGCTGCAACTCGTTCGGGCGATCCTACTGTTCGCCCCGCTGCGGTTTTTCCTGCCGATTGGCCTGGCCAGCTTGGGACTGGGTGCGCTCTACAGCATTCTTATCGCGGCCATACGAGGATTGGGGCTGCCCGTGGCGGGGATGTTCCTCATGGTGATGGGCGTGCTCGTCATCATGTTGGGCCTTCTCGGCGACCAGATCAGCCAGATGCGTCTCTCACAGATAAGCCGGCCCTTGTATCATGACGAAGAAAATAAAGACGAGGCGTTAACGTGAATGGTCCTGGGCAAGGCTCTCAGCCAACGATGTTCGGGGACGATCCGCCCTCGTGGGCGTTGCATCGCCCCAAGCCGATGCTGCAAAGCTTGTATGACCTGCTCGGCATGCCTCTGCGCCTGGCTCTCTTGCCGGACCATCGCAACGAGCGCCTTCACTTGACCTCGTTGCGGGCGGAGCGGTTGGCAAAGGTGCTGCCGCATTTGCGGGGGCGCGTACTCGACATCGGTGCCGGCGACAACATGCTGATCCGTCTCTACCGCGCACGCCAGGGGCCCGCGGAAAGTACACCGGGCGCTGCCGAAAGCGTCGGGCTCGACGTGATCGACTGGGGCGGCGGCTGCCAGATTGTTCCCGATTGCCGAAGTCTTCCATATGCCGATGCGAGCTTCGATACCGTGACGGTTGTCGCCTGCCTCAACCACATTCCAGAGCGTGTCGAAGCCTTGAAGGAAGCGCATCGTATTCTCAAGCCCGGTGGGCGGCTGATAGTCACGATGATCGGCAAGGTCATTGGCGAGGTCGGCCACGCGGTCTGGTGGTACAGCGAGGACAAGCACCGCGACGTCGAAGAGGGCGAGGTGATGGGCATGAACCCGCGCGACATCATCGCCCTGCTTGACGCCAGTGGTTTCTCGCGCGTCGCGCATCACCGGTTCCTGTATGGCCTCAATTCACTGTACCTGGCTGAACGATGATTGAATGCAGGTGCTGTCAGTCGTGAAAAATCCTCAGGAAGCCCACTATGAGAAGATTCACGACGACTATGTAGCCCATTATTTCGATCCGACCTCGCGCGAATACCGGCGTCGCTACATATTCGAGACCTTGTTCGCGGGTGTGGATCTTGACGGCAAACGCGTCGCGGAACTCGCCTCGAGCGTCGGGACCAATTCGCTGCTGTTGCGCGAACGGTTTCCGGGAATCCGGCTCGAAGGCTTCGACCTCTCCAAACAAGCCTGCCTTGACTATGAGCGAAACGTGGGGGCGCCCGCGCATGTGGTCGATCTCACGCGCACGGCAGAGATTGCGCCAACCTTCGACGCGGCCTTCATTGTCGGGGGACTCCATCATTGCGTGAATGACCTGCCGACAACAATGCGCAATATCGCGGGCATGTTGAAGCCGGGGGCTACGCTGCATTGGTACGAGCCAAACGCGTCTTTCCTGTTGCAGAAGATTCGCGATCTCTGGTACCGCGCCGACAAGTTCTTCGACGCCGCCTCGGAAAGGGCGCTGACCGAAGATGAGCTCATCGGCGCGGCCGCCGACTGGTTCGTGCCAGGCCAGACACTCTACCTCGGTGGGCCGGCCTATTTCCTGGTACTCAACAGCCTGATCTTTCGCGTGCCGCTGCGCGCAAAGGCGACGCTCGCGCCGCTTCTGTTTGCGCTCGAGAACGGCTGGTCGAGGGTCCCTGGCAGCCTGGCCCATCCCGTAATCGCGGGCATTTGGCGCAGGACCGATACGGCGATCCTGTAATGGCCAAGGCAAGCGTGGTGCATGTTCCAAGAAGGCGCTGGCCCGTGTGGATCGGGGCCTTTTTGCTGCCTTGGGTAATCGCATATCTGTTGTCTGTCGGCGCGCAGATGTTCGACGGTGTTCGGGTGGACAGCACCTTGTCCGATGTCAGTGACTTGGCGCGTGGTCTGTCGCGCATCTACTCGGCCGGACCGAGGAACCAAACCGGCGTCACTCGTTTTGGCGTGCGCGAACTGATTCGGGCCGAGGTGGCGCCTTCGGCTTTGATCAGTCCCTCGCGAGCGCGGCCCAGCGGACTTTTCAATGCGTGGGGCGGCACGGTCGAGCACCAGGTGTGGGACGCCGGAATCATCGTCGACATGGGTTACGTGCCGCCGAAGGTCTGCGCGGCGTTGCTGGCAAGGGCTCACGAAATCAAGGGCCTTGCACGCATCGCTGCATCAGGCGCTGTCGCCGACGAGCTGCCGCTACCTGTGGCAACTGATGCCGCGCGCCGCCATTGTCATGGGCGCCGCTTTGTGCGCTTCATTTTTGGATCGCCCGCAGCGATCCTGGCACTGTGACGCTCTCCGGCCCACGCGAACCCAGGCCGCACATGACGGCGCGCGCGACCGGCGTCCGCTGGGTCCGCGTGTTCTCGATCGCCATAGTGTCGCTGTGCTGGCTGGCCATTTATTGGAGCACGCTCTGTGCCGCTCTCACACCCGACGACGACAGTTTGTATCTTCAGAGCACCGCGTCGGCATTGCAGGCTCCTGCCCGCATGCAAAAGCTCGAAGACGAGCTGATCGAGGGGTTGGTCCAACTGCGTTATTCGGACTATCTCATCCATCGCGTGACCCTGCGAGTGGACTACAAGAGCAACTATGGCGCGGCGTCATACCTGCAATATCTGGCGGGTATGCTCTATTCGCCGGATCCGGACTCCGGCATATCAGCCTACCACCAGCTCGTGGCTGAACGCGCTTTGGTCGGTACTGCACTTGGAGGCCTCGCCTGCCTTGCGATTCTGGTTGCCGGCCTGTGCCTGGTGAGAGATTGGCGACTGCAACTTGCGGTGGCGCTTGGCGTCACGCTGGCAGCTGTGTTGAGCAGTGCGCCATTCCACCCGGAGTTCCAGGCCCTGCTGCCGCTGACCCCCGAGCGTCCCGCGGATCAGATGTCATGGCTGGGCGCTGCTGGTCGGGCCATGCTGTTCTTTATCGATCCGGGGCCGGAATTCTCTGTCTTCGGCGTCACGCCGCGATCGAACTTCATCTTGCTGGCTTTGCTGGCCGCCGTGCTGCGATGGGACGGCCGCACGGCGCTTTCTTACCTGGCGCTCGCGGCCGCAATCATGGTCCATGCCAGTGCAGGCCTCATGATTCTTTCGCTGTTCCTGTTCTCGCACATGATCTTCAGGCGATCCGAACTGTTCGCCCCCAAGGTCATTGCTGCGATTGCGGCCTGCGTCATGCTGGTCGTCCAGGGTGAAAAGCTCACCGGTATTCTGGGTCTTGGGGCGCTTGCTGTGGCCTTGGCTGGCGGGGCCGCCGTGCTGCTTTTCGGAAAGCTCGTACGCAGCTCAACGGTATGGCGCCGCCGTTTCATGGCGATGGATCGCGCGCTCGCGGGTTCTTTTTCCAGCCTGGTGGTTGCAGATATTGGCTTGTTCCTGTTGTTGTGGAACGGGAGCCTTGCCCTGATACTGGCCTGTCTGGTCTATCTGGACCCGATCGGTGTCGCGTATTTCTGGTCGCAGATCCATTCCCGCATAGCGGCGATCTGGCAACCCTTGATCTTCACTGGCGCGGCATTTGTCGTGTTAACCCGGCTGCCGGACGAAAGGCATGTTCGTCGATACTTGACTGGCTTGGCCGCCATTTTCGGTTTCGTCGGCGTCATTGCCAACACGCAAGCCCGCGACATTGCGTGCGATCCACGACCACGTTATGTGGCGATGCTGGCCCAACTGGAGACCCGGCGTCTGCAAGATCTTCCGTATGAAAAAATCCCAAGCGTTCAAGACGAAAACGTTTGGTACTACGCCATGTTGTTCGCCCTGGATCATGGACTGGATCGTCTCGGCATCTTGCCGCCGGACTCTTCGGATCGGCAGCGCTAGAACGGCGCACTCGCTGCAATATGATGATCGCGTCGGGCACCAGGCACTCCGCGCATCGGACTGCAACGCATCAGGATCACTCTGCCCCCATGGAATCAAGACAATGCCACACCCGCAGTCATTCGTTTTCCACAGCCGCACGCGGCAGCTGTTTGCACCCGGGAGGCTTGGGTGTCAAGTGAAAGGTCTCTGAAATCGGCCGGCGACAAGACCATTGGCGACTTCGGTGACCAGTGGTCGCGTTATGGGCAGAATGACGGATACTACGGCTCGCTCACCCTGTTCGCCGACATCCTCGGACCATTGGCCAAGACGGAGGACTTCGCCGGTCTGGAAGTCATCGATATTGGGAGCGGTACAGGGCGCATCGTTCAGATGCTGATTGCTGCCGGGGCCCGCCGAGTCCATGCCGTCGAACCGTCGCAGGCCATGGATGTCCTGCGCAAGAACACGGCAGCGATCGGCGATCGAGTTATCTACCATCGGGTCACAGGCGATCAGGTTCCGAGCGAGATTGGTGCTGATGCCGTCACGTCGTTTGGCGTGTTGCACCACATCCCCGACCCCGTGCCGGTCATGCAATCGGCACACAAGGCCCTGAAGCCGGGAGGACAGATGATTGCCTGGCTCTACGGTCGCGAAGGCAACGAGCGCTACTTGGCACTTGTCGAGCCTTTTCGTCGTTTGACGCGCCGCCTGCCGCACTTTCTTTTGTCGGCTGTATGCCATGTGCTGAATGTCGCCCTGACGGCCTATATCTGGGCTGCAGTCCTCATGCCCGTTCCCATGCGATCGTATGTACGCAATGTTGCGGGCCGACTGGATTGGCGCAAGCGCTACCTGGTGATTTATGACCAGTTGCGACCGTACTACGCAAAATACTATACGGAGCAGGAAGCGCGGGCGCTGTTTGAAGGGGCGGGCTTCGTTGATATCAGGCTTGCCAACCGCCACGGCTATAGCTGGACGGTCATCGGACGCAAGCAGAACTGACAGAAAAGCACAGACGCAACGTCAGCCCATCAGGCCGCTCATGTTTCGGAGCGACCCGAGCGGTGTTGATCCCCGCGTGTGCATCCACCATCAAGGCCGGCGCACGGCTCCCCCCACCGGCGTGTAACGCAGCAGCTTGGCCAGACCGTTCCGTCCGCTTGCCGCGCGTCCGACGAGTGCGGTAGCGGCCGCCATGCCAGCGATCTTGACCGTGGTCGACGGACTCCTGGCGGTCAGGTACCAGACGGCCAGTCCGGCAGCCAGCACGATCCAGTGCTCACCGGGAATGCCGACACGGTTTTCATCGTATTGTTTCAGTCGGGTGAGGGCGTCGGTGGGCATGGTGCTTCCTTGATGTGTGAGGTTTCCGGAAGCATAAGATCGACACGCAGGTTGTGGTGTCGGACAACTGCGCGAAATGGCTGTGCCGAATCGGCGCCACAGGGCCGCTCGCAACACATTGCCACGCGTTTTCGCCCTGGTCGGTCTGGCTTTGTCGCGACCAGCACGTCGCCAGCCTCGACCTTGTTGAGCAGAAGAGCAAAGCCCTTGCGCTCCGAAGCCGGTACGCTGCCCGATACCGTCTCGACGATAGTCCGCGTCGGACTAACGGCAAAACCGCCGCTGCGATTTCGATGACCTGATTCTCTGTCGTCTGGCCGGTAGTGCTGACACGTCAGCAGGCGAAGACGCGTGACATGGCGCTCCTCGGTGTCCGAAAAGGGAGGCCAGAAGTACCGTGTGTCCGTTATGGCGTCAATGCACCCCCGTGCCCATCCTCGGATTGCGGCCCCGATGGTGGCGGGCCGGAGATCCTCGCGCTTCGGGTGATCGCCGGTCGGATCGTCGGGCTCCCAGGGGTGCTTCCGGACGCGTAGTGAACCTCGCGATCCCGAGCGCCTGGCTGCCAGGCGAAACCCATGCCCGATGATGCCTGTGTGCATGGCGCGCATAACCGGTATTTACCGTCTGCATTCGCCGCGGGCGATGTGCTTTCTAGAATCGATGAACAGAGCATCGAAACACACACGGCACATGAAAATCTGCAGATTCAACGGAGGGCGTACGGCACTGGTCACCGCGGACGGGGCCCTCGACATCACGGACCGGCTGGCATCGCAAGGCATGGAGCCCGTGCTGGCGGCGGCCAGGCTCGACCAGCAGGAGGTCCTGGCCATGGGTGGTGCAAGACTGCCTCTCGCCTCCCTCAGGCTGGAAAGCCCGGTGTCCAGGCCCGGCAAGATCATCGCCGCCCCGGTGAACTACCGCGCGCATATCGCGGAGATGTTTGCGAATGGTCAGTCGCACGGACACAACCTCACCGATATTCGGCAGGCGGGCCTGTTCCTCAAGGCGACATCGTCGGTCGTCGGAGCTGCGCATGGTGTACGTCAGCGCTTTCTCGATCGCCGCACCGACCACGAGGTCGAGTTGTGCGTGGTGATCGGCCGCGAGGCGGACCGGGTTGCGCCACAAGACGCCTTGTCGTACGTGGCGGGTTATTGTCTCGGGCTGGACATCACGGTTCGTGGGCCGGAAGACCGCAGTTTCCGCAAGTCGATCGACACCTATTGCGTGCTCGGTCCCTGGCTCGTCACGTCGGACGAGATCCCGGATCCCGGCAAACTCGAGATCCGGCTGCGCCTGAACGGCGAACTGCGGCAGGACGCCAGCACCTCGGACATGGTGATGGGTGTCGCGGAACTGCTGTCATTCGCTTCCAGCTACTACACGCTGCAACCCGGGGACGTGCTGATGACCGGAACACCCTCGGGCGTCGGGCCGATACGCCCGGGCGACGTCATGGTCGCCGAGGGCAGCGGGCTGGGGTCGATGCGGGTGGAAGTGTCCGCCGCGGAAGGCGGGTGATGGCTTGCAGGCTCGCCGGAACAACGAACTCCTTTCGCAAGGACTCGCTCAACCGCATGTCGCTTCAGCTGGTGGGCGACCGATTGCCCGAGGGCAGCGTGATGGAGCCGTTCGATCTCAAGGACATTCCGTTCTTCGATGCGGACTACGAAGCGCACGGTTTTCCGGCCGCCGCGCGGGCGCTGGCGGAACTGCTCGCGCGCTGCGACGGGTTGGTGATCGCCTGCCCGGAGTACAACCATTCGATGCCCGCGGCGCTCAAGAACGCGATTGACTGGTTGTCGAGAATGAAGGAAGAGCCGCTGCGCGGGCTGCCGGTGATGATCCTCTCGGCCACCAAGGGCATCCTGGGCGGAGCGCGTGTGCAATACGAGCTCC
Source organism: Burkholderiaceae bacterium (assembly GCA_041581405.1). Lineage (GTDB taxonomy): Bacteria > Pseudomonadota > Gammaproteobacteria > Burkholderiales > Burkholderiaceae_C > CAISIP01. Next base: position 6,410 of record JBFIDI010000031.1, on the reverse strand, counting down.
GGCGCGTGCTGGACTCCGTCGGCGCGCTGCCGCTGGTGCGCCCCGAAGTATTCATCGGAATGGCCGATCGCAAGTTCGACGATTCGGGCCTCTGTATCGACCCGCAGACCTGTCGCTTCGTGGATGCGCAGCTGGTGGCTTTCATGCGCTGGATCGAATCCACCCGGAGCATGCGGCAGAGCTGCGCCCGATTGCCGAGTCGTGCCGTGACGGGTTGACGCCCGAATCGCACCACCGGCCCGCGCCCGGATACCGGGTCATGGTCGCCGATGAACGGGATCCGGTGTCTGTCCGCGATCGACCTGTTGTCGTCGCGTTCGGCCCGGGCTGCCGAACCGGCCCATGCACCAGAGTCCGCCCTGCGCATCGCCGCATCGCCGCATCGCCGCATCGCGACGCGATGCATGCTGGTGCATAACGCGTATTTACGGATCGCATTGCCGATGCGTGACCTCCAAAAATAGAATCGTCGCCGAATGCAGAAAAGGATCTGGCCATGGCGGACATGTTGAGTCACAACCGGGGCGTGACACGCCTGTGCAGTGTGGGACTGGGAGTCACCGACCTCGAGCGGTCGACGGCGTTCTATACGAAGGTCTGGGGACTCGCGGAAGTGGGGCGCAGCGACGGGGCCGTGCTGCTGCGCGGACATGGACCTGGACATCACATACTGTCCCTGCACCACCGGGAGAAGCCGGGACTCGTCGACGCGAGTCTTGCCGTGCCATCACGCAACGATCTCGACGCGTTGTTCCGGCATGCGACTGCGGTGGGCGCCACGGTCGAGACCCAGCCGGGTGAGGTTGCCAGCCGCAGCGGCGCAGTGTGTTTCGGGCTGCGCGACCCGGATCACCGGCTGATCTGGATCGAGGTCGAGCCACCGGGCCACGCCGAGTCGCTCGGTGCCGTCGATGTGCCCGTCAAGCTCGCCCACCTCGTGCTCAACACGCCGGACAGTGCGGCCTGCGCATCGTTCTTTGTGGATGTCCTGGGTTTTCGCCTTTCCGACGAGACCCGGCTGATGCGGTTTCTTCGTTGCAACACCGACCACCATGCGGTGGGCGTGGCCCACTCGGCGCACGCCACGGTCCACCACGTGTCCTTCGAGATGCGCAGCTGGAACGACCTGATGCATGGCGTCGGACGCCTGCAGGAGGCCGGGTACAAGCCCGGCTGGGGTGTGGGACGGCACGGCCCCGGTGACAACGTCTTTGCGTATTTCGTCGATCCGGACGGTTATGCCATCGAATACACCGCCGAGGTCCAGCAGATCGACGAGGCCAGGCATCGACCCGGCACCGCGGACGACTGGAAACGACCGCCGTCACGCATGGACCAGTGGGGTATTGCGGGGCTGCCGCTACCCCACATGGACCAGGCCTTCCAGGGCGTCAGCCAGATCGGGAACGGGAGATCAGCCTAGGCCGCGCGAAGGCTCGTGCGCCGGGTCGGAGACGGCTTCATCCGCCGGCGCGTGGTAGTTCCTGAATACGGCGGTACGCAGCCACTGGTGTCCCACATCGCCGTGGAAGCGGTGATGCCAGAACTGCTGGATATCGCTGCTGGGGTATTCGAACGGCAGCGGGGCCACCTCGATCTGGCTCGAGGTATCGCGACTCGCGAGCCGGCTCGGCACGCAGCACAACAAATCGTTGGTGGATACGGTTTCGACGACACCCAGCCCGTGGGCGAGTTCGACCACGACACGTCGGGGCGCTTCGTTGGCCAGGAAAAGCGAGTTGACGAAGGCCTCGAAGTCGTCCTGCCCCCCGCCGGCGGGCCTGAACACCGCGTGCCGGGCGGCCAGGAATCGCTCCATCGTCAAGCCGCCGTGCAGCGCGGGGTGACCCTTGCGTGCGATCACGACATAGTGCTTGGAGAACAGGCGTTGGCTGTGGAAGTTGCCGCCGAACATGGACAGTCCGCCGATCGCGATGTCCAGTGTGCCTTCGCTCATCATCGTCTGCGCCTCGCGCGGCGTTGCGTCCACCACAGCGATCGATATGCCGGGCGCCTGCTGCTGCAGCAATGCCATCAGCCTGGGCATCAGCACCAGTTGCCCCATGTCGCCGACATAGATGCGGAACCTGCGCCGGGATGTGGCGGGGTCGAAGTGCTCGCTGGAGCGCACGGCGTGGCTGATGGCGTCCAGTGCCTCCTGCAGGGGCGCCGCCAAGCGTTCCGCCATCGGCGACGGCATCATGCCTTGTGCCGTCTTCACGAACAGCGGGTCGCCGAAATGGGCCCGCAGCCGCTTCAAGCCGTTCGACACCGCCGACTGCGTCAGGCCCAGGTCTTCGCCGGCCAGCGTTGCGCTGCGCTTCCTGTAGACCGACGCAAAGATGCGCAGCAGGTTGAGGTCGATCCGGTCGATATCCATGACCGACGGATGTTACCCGGCCCATCCGGGCCGTGGCCAACCAGCGCGGACTGCGACGGGCCGGGTGTCGTCGGCTGGCACTGGCCCATGCGTACGAACCTGCGGGGCCTGCCACGCGCGTGGTTCGATTCGCCTCACTATTCGGGTTTCAAATACTGCCTATGCGCAGCAGTGTTAGGCGTCGCAGATGCCGCTCGGTAAGATCCCGCGCATCATGCTCAAACTATCAAACCTCGCACGTCTGGCACTGGTTCTCGCGCTGCCCGCGGTCTGCGCCCAGGACTATCCCGGCAAACCCATCCGCATGGTTGTTCCCTACTCCGCGGGAGGGGTCTCGGACAATCTTGCGAGGGCGGTATCGGAGAAGTTGGCCAGTGCCATCAAACAGCCTGTCATCGTCGAGAACCGGCCGGGTGGCAATCTCGTCGTCGGGGCCGAGCATCTCGGAAAATCCCCGCCCGACGGATACACGTTGATGATTGTTGCCGAGGCCGCGGTCGCGATGCACGGCACGCTGTCGGAGCGCATGCCCTATACCGAAACCAGCCGCTTTGCCCCCGTCATTGCGCTGGCAAATTCGCCGCAGGGCCTGTTCGTTGCCAACAACGTTCCCGCTGCATCGGTGCGGGAGTTTGTCGCGCTCGCCCGCGAGAAGAACGGTACGCTGGCATATGCGACCTTGGGTCCCGGATCGACGCCCCACGTGAACATGCAGTTGTTCCAGGAAGCGACACGCGTGAACCTGACCGATGTCGCCTACAAGGGGGCGGCGCCGGCCGTGACGGATCTGATCGGGGGCCATGTGTCGGCGATGCTGGTGTCTGTCGGGCTGGCAGCGCCGCACGTCAAGGCGGGGAAATTGAAGGCAATTGCGGCCGGTGGCGCGAAGCGGTCCACCTTGCTGCCGGGCACGCCGACGTTCAAGGAGTCCGGGCTCGACCACTTCACGCCGAACTCCTGGTTTGCGATCGTGACGGTGGCAGGAACACCGCAGGACATCGTGATGCGACTGAATACCGAACTGAACACGATCCTGAAGGATCCCGAGTTCGTCGCCAAGCTCGAAAACACCGGCGGACTGGAGCCATTGGGCGGGTCGCCCGCCGATCTGTCGGAAAAGGTGCGAGCGGAACTGGCGGGTCGATCCAGGATTCCGTCCATCAAGATCAAGTAGCCGGTCGTTGGCCCCGCGCGTCGACGCGTGGGCTGGTGTCGTCGACCCCGGTCCGGCCCCGGCTTTCCGGATGGGCGCACGCCGGTGGCGGCAACCGATGTGCGCCTTGGCGGAGTGTCCGAGCGACCCCATCTTCCAACGGACGCGGTAGCCGGGCGCCGATACGACGCGGGCTAACGATCCAGGACCAGGTGGGACCCGGTGCAACCCGATACGCAGATCATCATCGTGCGGCCGGACTCGCGCTCGGATCGTGACAGCACCGAATCGCGATGGTCGGGGGTTCCCTCGAGTACGTCGGTTTCGCAGGCGCCACAATTGCCGGACCTGCAGCTGTAGTCGACCCGGATGCCCGCGGCGATGGCCACGTCCAGAATGGAGGCGCCAGCCGGTATGGTCAGGGTCCGATCGCTTTGCGCGAACCGGACCGTGAACGGTTCGATCGTCTTCTCGCCGTCGACCGCGGCCGGGGCTGCGGCAAAACGTTCGAGCCGGAGCCGCGCCGGATCGATTCCGAGCGCTGCGCCGGCCTTCTCGTAGGCCGCCAGCATCGGGGCGGGGCCGCAACAATAGAACTCCGCGTCGTCGCCGAAGCGTGCCATGTAGGCGTGCAGATCGACCAGGCTCCCCGCGTCGTCATCGAAGTGCAGGTCCACCCCGGCGATCCCCTTCAGTTCGTCCGCGAAGGCCGCCTGCCGGCGTCCCCGCGCCGCATACAGCAGATGCACCGGCCTGCCGGTTCGCGTCAGGTGCTCGAACATGCAGCGAATCGGCGTAATGCCGATTCCGCCCGCGATCAGCACGTATCGCCTGGCCTCCTCGTTCAGTGCGAAGAGGTTGCGGGGCTGCGAGATCCGCAATTCCTGACCCGGCACCAGCGTGCTGTGCACGTATCGAGAGCCGCCGGCGCTGTCCGCCGCCAGGCCCACCGCGATCACGTATCGGTCCTGTTCGTTGGCCGGATTGGTCAACGAATAACACCGGCTCCCCGTGGGCAGGCATACGTCGATATGGGCGCCCGGCGTGAACGCCGGCAGCGGCAGGCCGGGCGACCCGGGTTTCAACTCCACACTCAAGACCCCATCGGCCTCCTGGCGGATGGCCGTGACCCGCACGTCGATCGTCGTATCGAACATCTATGCGGCCTGTTCCGTCGATGAGCGGATGTCCCGTGGCCATGCGTACGGCATCGCGCCGTCGGCCCTCTTTGCTTCCACGGTCGTCAATCGGGACAAGTTGTTGCGTGTCGTCGACACGTCGCTTGCTGGCATTTCGTCAATTCGCTGGTCGTGTGCCTTCGGCATCGGCGCACCATATCGCCGCATGAATGCACCATTGTTGGGATTGGTGCCATTAATGGTACAGAAAAATGTGAGATCTGTACAGGGTGAGCGCCGTTGCCTCGGCAAGGGTTCCGCGCGGAGCACGGTCGCAACCGGTCTGGCGGACGCGCTTCTCCCAGGCGTGCGCAAGCCGCGAAGCCGCCGCGTCGCGACCGCCTTTCATCCGCCGGCCGCGCGCCGGGACCCTCGCTGGCGGGGCTGGTCATGGATGCGCCTGCGGGGTTGCTGGTTCGCACCGTGGCCGCGCCCGAATGAAAGCGGGGCGCCGGGGCCTGGTCCGGTCATGGTGTGCAAACCCGGTACCGCATCGCCGCTCCATGATGGTGCGTACGCAAGACCGCCTCCGGCGTCGACCCAGCGCAGCGGACTCCGGGCGACGGTGCGCGATGCACGTGGCGCTCGTGCAGCGGTTACGGCAAGCAGGAAAAACCGCGCACAGGCCATCGGTTTGTTGACCGTCTCCAGATTGACATGTACCATAATTTGCACAAAGTTCATGTTTGGAACAATCGCTTGCCACGCAGGCGGTTCGAAGAACTCCCTCCACCCTTCTCTGAGGACCACTATGTCGAACGAATCATCCATCCTGACGCGCATGCGGACAGCGGTCTGCGGCTTGCTCCTGGTCGGCACCGCGTTCGCGGGCGCGGCGAACGCGGCCGAGAAAGTACGAGTCCGGCTGGACTATCTTCCGTATGGCATGCATGCACCGTTCTACTACGCGCTGGAAAAAGGCTGGTTTGCGGAGAAGGGGCTGGAGGTCGAGATGGACGACGGCAATGGCGGCGGGCCTGCCATCGCCCTGGTCGCCGGCCAGAAGTACGACATCGCCTATGCGTCCCTGGGCTCCATGGCGATCGCCCGCGACAAGGGCATGCCGGTCAAGGCGATTGCAGCCGTGGCCCGCAAGGGCGACTTCGGCGTGGTCGCGGACCCGAGCCGCGGCATCAACACGCCGCGCGACCTCGAGGGCAAATCGGTGCTGTACTCCAGCGGGTCCTTCGAGACGCCGTTCATCGACGTCTATCTGAAGCGGGCCGGCGTCGACAAGAGCAAGGTGAAGCTGATCAGCGTCGACCTGGCTGCCAAGGTGTCGACCTACATGGCGGGCAAGGCCGATGCCATGATGACGACCATCCCCCTGTACACGATGAAGGGCGTCTCGCCGCGCGACTCGATCGGCCTGCCGTACAGCGCCGTCGGTATCAACGTGCCCAGCTTCGGACTGGTGACACATGAGAACACGATCGAGACGCGTCCGAAGATGCTGGCCGATTTCGTCGGCGTCTTCCAGAAGTCGTGGCTGGCCATCTACCGTGGCGGCGAGGTTGAGCCGGCGGTCGCGGCCTTGCTGAAGAACCGCCCGAACTCCAAGCTGGACCCGGCCGTGATGAAGGCCCAGGTCGAATCCTTCTACCCCTACCTGAACACCGACGCCTCCAAAGGCAAGCCGCTGCTCTGGATGCCGCCGTCCGACTGGGTCGACGGCATTGCGGTCCTCGAAGAGCTCAAG
>JBFIDI010000030.1:0-21575 GCA_041581405.1 Burkholderiaceae bacterium | reverse complement strand
TGGCCCCGAGCATTCCGGTGCTCGTCGCTGCGCGTTTCGTCCAGGGGTTGTCGGGTGCCGCCGGCATGGTGATCGGCCGCGCGATCGTGGCCGACCTGGCCAGCGGCAAGGCCGCGGCACGCGCCTTCAGCCTGATGATGATGGTCGGTGGCGTGGCGCCGGTGATGGCGCCGTTGCTGGGCAGTGTCCTCAACGGCGTGATCGGCTGGCGTGGCATTCTCTGGGTGGTGTGTGGTCTCGCGACGGTCATGCTGCTGGCCGTGCTGGCCATCGTGCGGGAATCCCATCCCGCGCAACGACGGGCCGAGGCCCGGGCGGTCGCCGCGGTGCAGGGCTCCGGCCTGCGTGACCTGCGCGGCCGCGTGTACCTGGCGTATGCACTCGCATTCGGGCTGTCGTTCGCGGTCCTGATGGCCTACATCTCGGCGTCTCCGTTTGTCTACCAGAACATGATCGGCATGAGCACGGTGCAATACGGTATCGCCTTCGGCGTGAATGCGGCGGGAATCACCGCCATGGGTGCCGTCTCGGCGCGCCTCGTGCATCGCTGGGGGCCGCGTCGGCTGCTGGGCGCGGGGCAGGCTCTGCTGCTCGCCAGCACCGTCGTGCTGGGCCTGCTCGTGGCCGGCGATGCCCCCGTGGCGTGGTTGCCGATCGCCATCTTCGCGGCGGTGAGCAGCCTGGGCCTGATCATGGGCAACGGGACCGCGCTCGCGCTGGCCGCCGTGCCGCGCGCCGCCGGTTCCGCGTCCGCGGTGCTGGGCGCCGTGCAGTTCGGCCTGGCCGCCCTGGTGTCGCCGCTGGTGAGCCTGGGCGGCACGGAAACGGCCGTGCCGCTGGCCATCGTGATGCTGGTCAGCGCCGGCCTGTCGGTCGTGGCCTTTCGTATCGCCGGACGTGTGTCCTGACGGCGGGGGAGTGTGCCGGCGTGCCCGACCGTGTCAGCCGGGCGCCCGGATCGCCACCGGCTGATCGATGGCGCCGAACACGGTGCGCCCCCGGACGTCCCGGACCTCGATGCGCACCGTGTCGCCATCGCGCAGATACGGCATCAACCGGTCTTCGGGCACGCCGTCCAGGATTTGCCGCACCCGCGCTTCGGTGATGCAGGCGCTGCCGGCCGCGGCCGCCGCATTGCTGATGGTGCCGGCCCCGATGATGCTGCCGGCGCACAACGAACGCGTGCGCGCCAGGTGCGCGATGATCTGGCCGAAATCGAAGATCACCTCGGTGTTGGCATGGGGCTCGCCAAGGCGGTGGCCGTTGACCTGTACCGATACCGGCAGGTCGAGCATGGCGCCCGTCCAGTGCGAGCCCAGCGCCGCCGGTGTGACGGCGATGGGCGCGAAGCTGCTCGCCGGCTTGCTCTGGTAGAAGCCGAAACCCTTGGCCAGTTCGCCCGGAATCAGGCCGCGCAAGGACACGTCGTTGAGCAGCACCACCAGTGCAATGCAGCCGCGCGCCTGCTGCGCGGTGCAGCCCATGGGCACGTCGGTCGTGATGACGCCGATCTCGGCTTCCAGGTCGATCTGGTGGGCTTCGTCCGTGGCCACGATCGGATCGCGCGGACCGAGCAGCACGTCCGAGCCGCCCTGGTACACCAGCGGAGCCGTCTCGTATCCCGGCGGGATCGGTTCCTTGCGCCACTGGTACATCAGGCGCGCATGGTTGCGGTAGACCGACGCGTCGGCCCATTGGTAGGCGCGTGGCAGGGGCGCCATGCATTGCGCGGCGTCGAAGTCCCGTGCGCCGGCCCAGCCCTTGCCCTGCAGCACGTGGCAACGCTGTTCCAGCTCGGGTGCGAGTCGGGCCCAGTCGTCGAGCAGGCATTGCAGGGTCGGCACATCGGCGCCGGCCGCCATCCAGTGCCTGGCGTCCGGGCTGACCAGCATCAGTTCCCCGTCGCGCAGGCCGTTGCGCCGGGTCGCCAGTCGAAGGTGGGGCGTGGTGTTCATGGGGCGGCCGGTGATGGTGCCGGCCCGGTGCCTGCGCGCTGCGTCCATGCGCGCAGCGCGGCATGGGCGTCCTGCGCGAATCCCGCGACGGTGGATGCCTCGGCGACCTCCACCGTGAGCTCCAGCCGGAACCCGTTCGGATCGAAGAAGTAGATCGAGTGGATGTAGCCGTCGTGGTCGGTCACGCCGAGCACCGCGACGCCGGCGTCTTCGAGCCGGGTCTTCATGGCCGCCAGGGCGTTGGTGTCGGCCACGCGCAGGGCGATGTGGTTGACCCAGGCCGGCGTGTTCGGCGAGGGCAGCGCGGCGGTGCGGTCGCCGAGGTCGAAAAACGCGATGTGCGAGCCGTCGCGCATGCGAAAGAAGATGTGCACGTAGGGACAGAACTCGCCGGTGCTGGGCACGTGGTCTTTCCGGATCACGTGCACCAGCGGCAGGCCGAGCAGGTCCTCATAGAACTGCCGGGTCTCTTCGGCGTCCCGGCAGCGCCAGGCAAAGTGGTGCAGCCCTTCGATCGGCTGCGCGGCGGGGGTGGGCATGACGACCTCAGTCCAGCGAGATGCCGTTGGCCTTGATCACCGTGCCCCAGCGCTGCGATTCGGAGCGCGCCAGCGCCTTGAACTGGGCCGGCGACAGGCGCAGCGGCTCGAAGCCGAACTCGGTGAACTTGCCCAGCACGGCCGGGTCGGCCAGCGCCTTGTTCAGTTCCTGGTTCAGCCGCGTGACGACGGCGGGCGCGAGCCCGGCCGGGCCGAGCACGCCCTGGAACGCAAACACGTCGACATCCGCTACGCCGAGTTCCTTGAGCGTGGGAACGTCGGGCAACACGGCCGAGCGTTGTTGCGAGCCAATGGCCAGCGCGCGCACCTTGCCGCCGCGGATGATGGACAGGCCCGAGGCCAGGTCCAGGAACATCGCCGGAACCTGGCCGCCCATGACGTCCTGCATGGCCGGTGCCGCGCCGCGATACGGGATGTGCGTGATGTAGCTGCCGGTGCGGTGCTTGAACATCTCCATGGCCAGGTGGTGGGGCGAACCGTTGCCCACCGATGCGTAGTTGACCTTGCCCGGGTTGGCCTTGACGTAGGCCAGGAACTGCGCGAAGTCCTTGGCCGGGAAGTCCGGGTGGACCACCAGCGCCAGCGGGAACTTGCCGATGCCGCCGATGTAGCTGAAGTCCTTGTCGGGCGAGAACGGCAGCCGCTTGAACAGGTGCTCGTTGAACGCCAGCACCGCGTTGTCGGCCGACATGATGGTGTAGCCGTCGGCCTTGGCGCGCGCCACGGTTTCGGCGCCGATGTTGGTCGCCGCGCCGGGACGGTTGTCGATCAGCATGGGCTGGCCCAGGCTGGCACGCATGGCTTCCGCCAGCGTGCGGGCCAGGTTGTCGGTGCCGCCGCCGGCCGGGTAGGGCACGATCCATTTGATGGGCTGGTCCGGGTAGGCGGTCTGGGCCTGGACGAGCGGGCTGGTGCATGCGGCGCTGGCCAGTACGGTGGCGACGAAGTGACGACGGTCCATTGATTGCTCCTTGTGGGTCTTGTCGGGGTGAACGGGAGAGAACGAGAAAGAAGTCCGGGGGATTCAGTCGGCCGACAGCGACGGCATCGGCAGGTCCCGGGCCGCGGCGTCGATGGCATCGAAACAGGCTTGCTGGTCGTTCAGCTTCTCGAACAGCAGCAGCGCCAGGCGGGACAGGAACAAGGCCTCGCGTTCGCGCCCGGCATCGGCGATGGCCTGGCTGCAACGCGCGTAGATGGCATCCTGGACATGGGCTTCGTAGGTCATGGTGTCGGGCTTTCTCATTGGCAGCAGGCCCGTTGCAGGGCCTTGCGGACGGTTGCCGGATCCGGCGTGTGCCAGCGCCCGCAGACGTGGCCGTCGGGGCGCACCAGATAGACGGTTCCCGGCCGGGCGTCGTACAGCGCGGCCAGGCGTTTGCCGGTGTCGGTCCCGTCGTCGCCATCCGGATCCAGTGCGACGCAGTGGCACGGCATGCCGCCCTGGCCGGATGTCTGCAAGGCCTTGGCGAGCGCGTCGCTGGCGGCCGGGTCGCCGAACACCAACGCGGTGAAGCCGCCGTCGCGGGCCAGCAGGTCCGTCAGGTGTGTTCCGGCGCGCACCGGGGCGTCGACCAGGGGGGCCCCGGCGTCGGGCCCGTGCGTGAACCCGCTGCTGGGTGTCGACAGCGGCGAGGCGACGTAGTGAATGGCCTGCGTCTGGCGCGGATTGACCAGCCGCGCGATGCCGCGGTGGCGCATGGCCAGCGACAACGCGGCCTCGCGCATGAGCTCGAAACCCCGGTTCGGCGGCGACATGAACTCGGTGCTGCGCATGGCGTTGGCGGCGTTCTCGTGGAAGGCATGCAGGCGCTCGCTGTTGTAGCTGTCGAGCAGGGCCTCGCCGGCCTGGCCCTGGATCACGGCGGCCAGTTTCCAGCACAGGTTGTCGCCATCGTCGAAGCCCGAGTTCAGCCCGCGCACGCCGAAGATGGGCATGGCATGGGCGGAGTTGCCGGCGAACAGGATGCGGCCGTGGCGGTAGGCGTCGAGTGTCATGGCGCCGGCGCGGTAGATCGACGACCATACCGGCGTCCATGAGAGGTGGCCTTCGCCGATGGCATCGAGATGGGTCTGCACGAACCGGCGGACCTGCTCGGGGCTGAGCACCTGCGCGGCGTCCTGCCCCGCGGCCAGCTGGAAATCGACGCGCCAGAGGTCGTCGGGCTGGCGGTGCATCAGGATGGTCGTGCCTCTGGCCCACGGCGGGTCGAACCAGGCGCGCCGCTCCGTCGGATAGCTGCTCCTGAGTTCGATGTCGACGATGGCGTAACGCCCCTGGTAGGCCGTGCCATGCAGTTCCAGGCCCAGGTGGTTGCGCACGAAACTCTGGCCGCCGTCGGTGGCCAGCAGCCAGTCGCCGGTGCTGTCGTAGCGGCCCAGCGCATTCGTCACGCCGAGCGTCACGCCGTCGGGTCCTGTCCGCAATGCATCGACGGTGCTGGCCCAGCGGATGTCGACCATGCCCGGCGCCTGCGCATTGACCGCGTCGATGGCATCGAGCAGGAATTGTTCGGAGTAGAACTGTTCCAGGTTGATCATCGGCGGGAACTTGTCGCCGGGTTGCGACGGCATGTCGAAGACCAGTACCTCGTCGGTCCCGTAGTAGCTGCGTCCACGCGTCCAGGCCAGGCCCTTGTCGACGAAAGCCGGGGCCACGCCGAGCCGGTCCAGGATCTCCAGGCTGCGCCGGGAGATGCAGGCCGCGCGGCTGCCTTCACACACCGAGTCGTCGGCTTCGAACACGACACTGCGAACGCCGCGCCGCGCCAGTCCGAGTGCCACGCTCAGGCCGACAGGCCCGCCGCCGACGATCAGCACCGCATGACGTGCGACTTCATGGCCGTCCTGCCGCAATGCGGGTCGTGCGGGTGCGAATCGCCGGTACTGGAACTGTCCGATGCGGTCTGTGGCCATGGTGTGCGTCTGTGTCGATGCCGGAAGATGGTGTTGGCGATTCTTGACCTTTTCCGCTTCTAAAATGTCCTGACAAGTTAGGACACAGGGGAGACACCATCATGCGGCTGACCCGACTCGCCAGGGACGCCATTCCGTCGCGCGACGGCCTGGCGATGGATCTGATGGCCGCGATCGGCTCGGACGATTTCGCCGATCGGCTGATCAGCGCCGTCGAACCCGCGTTGCCGGCCAACCACTGCACGGTGTTCGCGCTGCAGGACAACGGCCGGGTGCAGGTGGTGTCCACCGCCAGCGTCATCGGCGACGCAGCCTCGGACACGGCCCAGGCCTATGCGCGCATGGGTTTCGATCGCCAGGACTCCAACATGGCATGGCTGGCCGCGCGCAAGACCGCGCGCCAGATCCAGTACTGGCTCGGCCACCAGTTCGCCGAGGAAGTGGCGAACGAGCAATACCGGCGCGTGTGTTACGGCGAGAACGGCATTCGCGAGCGCCTGTCCCTGCTGGTGCTGTATCCCGACGGATACCGGGTGGCGGTCAGCTTCTACCGCAACCACTCCTATGCCGACTTCGCCGAGACCGACCTGGCATGGTTGCGCAGCGTGTCGCGGCTGATCGCCACGGCGGTCCGGCAACATGTATTGCAGCGCCCGGGGTTGCCCGGTACGCGGGGTACGGCCGCCGTGCCGGTGCAACGGATGGCCGAGCTGCCGCGGCGCGAGCGAGAGCTGCTGGCCCACATCCTCGACGGCTGCACGACCCGGGAGGCGGCCGAGCGCATGGGCGTCGCACATACGACGGCGCTGACCTACCGGTATCGCGCGTTTGCGCATCTCGACGTGCGCAACCAGCGCGAGTTGATGTCGAAGCTGCACCTCCACGCCGGTGTGGCGCCCTGGCCGGCGCTCGGCCAGCCGGTGCCCGCCCGCTGAGGTTCGACGGGGCGGGCATGCGCCTGCGCGGGTCCGGGCCGCGGAGGCTCCGTGTCGTTGTCCCGGCCAGGGGCCGCCGCATCGGCGTGTCCGTGGTTCAGCCCTTGCGCGCGGTCAGCCGGAAGATCGACTGGTCGGACATGCGCGTGAGTTGCTGCGCCAGCACGTCGATGACGGTGGCCGCGGCCGGGGTGACCCGGTTCTCCGGCGGGGAGGCGATCACCAGCAGGCGGTGCAGGTTGATGTCGGCAATGTGAAACGCGTCGAGGCGCCCGGCCATGATGTCGTCCTGGTAGGTCGACACCGGCATGATCGTGACGCCGATGCCCTTGAGCACGATGCGCCGGATGGCTTCGACCGAGTCGATCTCGGTGCCCGGCGACAGCTGCTTGCCGACCTTGCGCAACTGATCGTCGACGACGGTGCGAAAGCCCGAGGTCACCAGCAGCGGCAGGCGGCACAACTCGTCGACCGTGCAGAACGACTGGATGCCCCGTGCGCCGGGTGCGCTCACGAGCACGACCTCCTCCGAGATCGCATGCTCCAGCCGCAAGCCGGCCGTGTGCGGCGGGTTGGTCAGGACCGCCACGTCGATGCGACCCGACAACAAGGGATCGAAGATCATCGAGCTGAAACCTTCGACGATCTTCAGCGTGACATCCGGGAACTCGCGCCCGACCTGCTCGAGGCAACCCGGCGCCAGGATGGGGGCCAGCGTCGGCGTCAGGCCCAGCGTCACCGAACCTTCGATCGCCTGCTGGTACTTGACCTCGCTGCGCGCCAGGTCGGCCTCGCGCAGGATGCGCCGCGCACGGTTCAGGAACTGCCGGCCGGCCGGCGTCAGCTGGATGCCGCGCGGCAGGCGCGCGAACAGGGTGGCGCCCAGTTCCTGTTCCAGCCCCTGGATCTTGCGGCTCAGCGCCGACTGCACGATTCCGAGATCGTCGGACGCACGCGTGATGTTGCCGAGTTCGGCCGTCCAGACGAAACACTTGAGCGCGCGCAGGTCCACGGATTTCCCCTGTTCGTCGATCCATGCCGGATCGACATGGCCACCACCACACAGCGTTGCGGTGATATTACGCGAGTGACACCGCGCCCGCACCCGGCCGCCGGCGCCGTCCCGCGGTGGTTGTCACCCCCCGGCGTCGGACGGCAGCTCCGGCAAGGGCATCTTCGCCCCCGCCGGCGTCGGTGTCTGCGCGCCGCTCATCACCACGGAGAGCATGGAGTAATAACCGATGATGCCCAGCAGGTCGACCACGCCGTGTTCACCCAGGTGCGTGGTGGCCGCGGCCCAGGTGGCGTCGTCGACGCGCTTGTCGGCCAGCGACTGGGTGGCGAACTGGTACACCACCTGTTCGTCGGCCTGGACAAAGCGGGGCGCCTGGCCGTGGCCGATCGCCAGCACGATGGCCTGGTCGATGCCTTCGCGTATCGCGATCGGGGCGTGGATCGCCCATTCCACCGGCTGCGACCAATGGCGGGCGGTGACCAGGATCGCCAGTTCCGACAGCCGCAATCCGATGGCGCTGCGGTAACGCAGGTATTCGCCCATGCGCTGCGCATGGGTGCACAACTCGGGGCTTCGCAACAGCGGGATGAACGGTTCGATCACCGCACCACGCGGTCCTCGAATGATCTCCTGGGCGCATGCGCGTTGCGCCTCGCTCCACTGTGCCTCCGGCAACGGCGGCAGGCGGTCTTCGGTCATGTCGGTTGCTCCTGAATCATGGGCGATACGCGTCGCCGGTTCGTCGTGGTGGGGCGATGGCGGCGGTGCCTGCGCCCGCGGCGGACCATCGTGATCGCACCGGATGGTCAATTGTGTTCAATTGATCAATTAATTCTATCTTGAACTAAACTCGGTTCCCATCCTGTCCCATTCTTCCCGGAGGAAATCACGTGAACGCATCTGTATGTCTGGCGGACTTCCCTCCCGTCACGGTCGGCCTGATCGGTTACGGCTGGTGGGGCAAGACGATTGCCCGCCAGGTGGCCGATTCCCCCTGGCTGACGCTGGGCGCCGTTGCGGAATCGGATGCGGGCGCACGCGATGCGATGCGTTCCGACCCGCTGCTGTACGGCGTGGCGCTGTTCGACGGTATCGATGCGTTGCTGGCGCACGACGGTCTGGATGCCGTGATCCTGTGTACCCCCCACCAGCAACACGCGGCGCAGATCGTGGCGGCGGCCGACGCCGGACGGCATGTCTTCTGCGAAAAACCCCTGTGCCTGACGCTGGCCGATGCGCAACGCGCGGTGGCGCATTGCCAGGCGCGCGACCTGGTGCTGGGCATCGGCCACGAACGCCGCTTCGAACCCGAGGTCATCGCCTTGCGCCGGCAGATCGCGGACGGCGTGTTCGGCGAGTTGCTGCAGATCGAGGCGAACTTCAGCCAGGACAAGTTCTTCGCCTTGCCCAAGGACAACTGGCGCCTGTCCAACCAGCATGCGCCGGTGGGGCCGCTGACCGCCACCGGCATCCATCTCGTCGACCTGAGCATCGCCTTGCTGGGTCCCTGTGCGTCGCTATGGGCGCGCCTGGCCACGCTGGGCTCGGACTTCGAGAACGGCGACACGCTGGGCATCATGATGGGTTTCCCCAGTGGCGCCAACGCGCTCATCAGCGCGGTGCTGGCGACCCCGTTCGAGGGCCGCTTCGCCGTCTACGGCTCCAAGGGCTGGATCGAGATCCGGGACCGCACGCATCCGGAGAACCCGACCGGCTGGGACATCACGACGGTGCTGCGCGGGCAGTCGCCGCAGACGCGGTTCGCGGCGCCTCACCCGACCGTGCGCAGCAACCTGGAGGCGTTCGCCATGGCCATCCGGCGGCACAAGCCGTATCCTGTCACGGTGCACGAGATGCTTGCCAACGTGGCGGCGCTCGAAGCCATCATGGCCTCGGTCCGGTCGCGCGGCCTGGAGCCGGTCGCGACGCCCGAGCTGGCAACCTGAAACCCTACGCTGGAGTCCCCTTGGCCCGAAAAGCAGCAGCCCCCGCCAACCCCGCCAAACCCGTAGCTCCCGCCACGCGACGCCTGAGCGGTGCCGAGCGGGAGCAACACATCGCCAGGGAGGCGGTGCGTTATTTCTCCGAGGTCGGGTTCGGCGGCGACACACGTGAACTGGCACAGCGCCTGGGTGTCACGCAGTCGCTGCTGTACAAGTATTTCCCGAGCAAGGAGGCGCTGATCAACCGGGTCTACGAGGAGGTCTACCTCGGCCGCTGGAACCCGTTCTGGGAGAGCATCATCCGTGACCGCAGCATCGCGCTGCAGGAGCGCTTGAGCCGCCTGTACATCGAATATGCCAAGGCGGCCCTGACCCGCGACTGGGTGCGCATCTTCATGTTCTCCGGGCTGCGCGGCGAAGACATCAACCGCAAGTACCTCGACGTGTTGCGCGCGCGCATCCTGGAGCCGATCGCCATCGAGCTGCGGCACGAGCTGGGGCTTCCGCCGGTCTCCGAGGTGCCGTTCAAGAGTGCCGAGATCGAGCTGGTCTGGAGCATCAATGCCCGGGTCTTCTACTACGGGCAGCGGCAATGGATCTTCAACGTCCCGCTCGAGGACAAGATCGAGGACATGATCCGGCTGACGATTGCGCATTTCGTCGCCGGCGCGCGTGTCGTGCTGCCGCCGATGTTCGGCGTGTCCGCGCCGGCGGACTGACGGCGGCGCAGCGGCGGTCAGTCTCGAGCCTAGGGTAAACCCTAGTTTGAGTGTCCATGTGATCACCTTATAGTGATCACATGAACACTCAAACTGCTTTCGATCGATTCGATCTGCGCAAGGCACTCGGAAACTTCGGCACCGGCGTCACCATCGTCACCACCCGATCGCTGGACGACCGCCTGGTCGGCGTGACCGCCAACTCCTTCAGTTCGGTCTCGCTGGATCCGCCGATCGTGTTGTGGAGCCTGCAGAAGACCTCTCCCAGCCTGGCGGCCTTCGACATGTGCGGGCGATTCGTCATCAACGTGCTGGCGTCTTCGCAGATCGAGCTGTCGCGCCGATTCGCCAGCCCGATTCCGGACAAGTTCAACGGTGTTCCGTACCAGCCCGGCATCAACGGCCTGCCGGTGATCGACGGGAGCGCCGCCGCGTTCGAATGCCGCACCGTGCAGCGGCACGATGTCGGCGACCATGTCCTGTACCTGGGCCAGGTCGAGTCGTACCAGCACCGGGAGCAGGCGGCGCTGATGTACCTGCAGGGCCGCTACGTGCAGAACACCTGGCGCGAATGCAACCCGACCTGACGCCGATCCTTGCTGCCACCGGCCAAACCACCCACACCCATGACAATGAAATACAGTACCTTCATGATGCCGCTGCACCCGCCCGGGCGCAGCGTGACCGAGACCCTGCAGGAAGACCGCGAGGCCATCATCCTGGCCGACCGCCTGGGCTTTTGCGAGGCCTATGTCGGCGAACACGTGACCGATGCCGCGGAGACGGTCACGTCGAGCATGATCTTCCTGGCGACGCTGGCCAGCGAGACCTCGCGCATCAAGCTCGGCACGGGCACCATCAACCTTCCCAATACGCATCCCGCCGCGGTCGCCGCGCAGGCCGCGATGCTCGATCACCTGCTCAAGGGGCGTTTCATCATGGGCATCAGCCCGGGGGGGCTGATGTCGGATGCCGAGGTGTTCGGCAACCTCGACAAGGACCGCAACGCGATGTTCGTCGAATGCATCAACACGGTGCTCGCGATCTGGGACTCGGAGCCGCCCTACAACATCGACGGCCGGTTCTGGAAGGTCTCGGTCGAGCAGAAGATGATCCCCGAGATCGGCCAGGGTTTCATCATGAAGCCGTTCCAGCGGCCGTATCCGCCGATCGTGGGGACGGCGGTCGCTCCGTTTTCCCAGGGCGTGGCGGAGATGGCCAAGCGCGGATGGGGTCCGATCTCGGCCAACTTCCTGATGCCCGAGTGGGTCAAGACGCACTGGCCCAAATACGTGGAGGGGCGCGAAGCCGTCGGCGCCAAGGCCCATCCGTCGGAGTGGCGGGTCGCCAAGAGCATCTTCGTCGCCGACGACGAAGCCACCGCGAAACGTTATGCGCTGCAGGAGGGCGGCCCCTACCACTTCTACTTCAAGCAACTGGTGCGCAAGCTGGTGAATGCCGGCGGTCGCGGCAACCTGTTCAAGGCCGACCCGAAGATGCCCGACAGCGATGTCACGCCCGACTATGTCACGCAGCGCCTGGTCCTGGCCGGCACGGTCGACTCGGTCGTCGACCAGATCCTCGCGTTCCGCGAGCAGGTCGGCGACTTCGGCAACCTGGTCTATGCCTGCCACGACTGGATGGATCCGGCGCTGGGCAAACGCTCGATGGAGCTGTTCGCCAACGAGGTCATGCCGCGCGTGAACGCCGCCTTGTGAGCCCGCCGCGGCGGACGTCGGGCCCCGATGCGGGCCAGGCGCCGGCGCAGGCGATCCGACACGCGCGGCCCCGTCGCTGCCGCAACCCCCCCCCCGTAACCACAGGCACACGTTCATGAAAGCACAGATCGCCGATATCGAAGTCCATTACGACGTCTCGGGCCAGGGGCCCTGGATCACGTTGTCGCATTCGCTGGCCGCCGATGCGGGCATGTGGGAGCCGCAGCTGGCCGCGCTGGAGCGGCACTTCACCGTGCTGCGGTACGACATCCGCGGTCATGGCCGCACCCAGGGCACGGCCGGACCTTATTCGCTGGAGCAGCTGGCCGACGACGCCGACGGGTTGTTGCAACACCTGGGTGTGGCGCGCAGCCACTGGATCGGCCTGTCGCTCGGCGGCATGATTGGCCAGGTGCTGGCGATACGGCACCCGCAGCGGCTGGACCACGTGGTCATCGCCGACAGCACCAGCAAGGCCGCGCCTAATGCCGCGACGCTGTGGGGCGAACGCGCCGAACTGGCCCGTACCCAGGGCATGCAGGCACTGGTGCCGTCGACCCTGTCGCGCTGGTTCACCGAGCCGTACCGCGGCAGCCATCCCGGGGTCATGCAGCAGGTCGGCGACATGATCGCGTCGACCTCGGTCGACGGTTTCGCCGGTTGTTGCGCAGCCATCGCCGTCATCGACACGCAGCAGGGGTTGGCGGGCTTGCGCCATCCCGCACTGGTCCTGGTCGGCGACCAGGACCAGGCCACGCCGCCGGCGATGGCGCAGGAGATCCGGCAACATTGGCCGCTCGCCCGCTTGCAGGTGCTGTCCGACGCGGCCCACCTGTCCAACATCGAACAGGCCGATGCGTTCAATCGCGCGGTGCTGGACTTCCTCGGCGCGCCGGACGCATAGGCGCAAGCCCCGGTCACCTGCCATGCCCGGCTGCCCATCGCAACTTGATATGGGCGGCGCAAAAATTGATATTGGACATGCGTTGGAGCCCGGCTTAATCTGCCGTGCGGGCCATCGCCAAACGGCATGTGTGTTTGGCCAAGCGGGCGAACGACCCGCGCAGCGCCTCGCGGTTCACAACCTCTGAACTCACCAGGAGACACCATGAAGAAGCTTCTCAGCGCCGTCACGCTTGCGGTCTGCGCCGCCGTGGCCGGTCAGGCCCATGCGGCCGACAAGGTGAAAGTCGGCATCCTGCTGCCGTTGACCGGTCCGTTCGCAGCGGTGGCCGAAACGCAGAAGGAGGGGGCCCTGCTGGCCATCGACGTCATCAACAAGCGCGGCGGTCTGGACATGCCCGGTGGCAAGGTCATGGTGGAGGGCACGGTGGCCGACGACGAGGCCAAGCAGGATGTCGGCGTGCGCCGTTATCGCTACATGCGCGAAGAAGGCATCAAGGGCCTGGGCGGCCAGACCTTTGCTCCGTTGGCCTATGCCATCAACGCCCTGGTGGGCAAGGACCCGCTGCCGTATTTCCCGGTATGCGTGATGGCCAAGGAGGCGTTCCAGAAGGGCAAGCTGGCGGAGTCCACCTACGCCGCGGCCTACAGTCCCTGGAGCGTCGGCTACATGGCCGGGCAGTCGGCGATCAAGACGCTGGGCAAGAAGAAGATCTTCTTCCTGGCGCGTTCGGACAGCTGGGGCTGGGACATCCGCGACGGCGTCTATGCGGCCGCCAAGGAACTCGGTGCCGAGATCGTGGGTTACGACGAGGTCTCGCTGGGCACCGCGGACTTCACCACGGTGTTGCAGAAAGTGCGTGCGGCCAAGCCGGACGTGTTCATCTCGGCCCAGTTCGCGGCCGATGCGGTGGCGCTGCTCAAGCAGGTGCAGCAGATGGGCCTGAACAAGGAGATGACGATCTTCAATGCCTTCATCACCAACGTCGTGGCCAAGGGCCTGCCGCCGGAGGCGCTGGAGAACGTGCACGCGATGCACTACTACTACTACGACCTGTCCGGCTTCGCCGACAAGGAAGTCGCCAAGTCCTCGCAGGAGTTCACCGAGCAGTACCGCGCCAAGTACGGCCGCCCGCCGGACGCCTACGCCGCCATCGCCTACATCGCCTACATGGAGATGTTCCGCGGATTCGAAGGCGCGAAGAGTTTCGATGCGGCCAGGATCAATGCCGTGATGGGCGCGAACAACGGCAGCTTCCACTCGGTCAAGGGGCCGGCCCGCTGGCGCGAGGACCATTCCGCCGAATACAAGTACGCGGCGTTCCTGGTCAAGGGCAAGGGCGCGAAGGACCGCAAGAACGAGTGGGACCTGTTCAACGTGGTCGACGCGGTCGGTGGCGAACAGGTGATGCCTACGCTCAAGTCGCTGGGTTACTGATCCGCGGCACCGCATGAGCGTGTCACCGTCCGGTGCGGAACCGGTACTGCAGGCCCGGGGCGTCACCAAGCGCTTCGGAGCCCTGGTCGCCGTCGATGACGTGCACTTCCAGATGGCCGAACACGAGGTCGTCGCCATTCTCGGCTCCAACGGAGCCGGCAAGACCACGTTCTTCAACCTGCTGACCGGCATGTTTGCGCCGGACGAAGGTTCGATTCGCTACAAGGGGGCCGACATCACCCGGCTCAGTCCCGCCGAACGGGTGGCCCGGGGGCTGACACGGTCGTTCCAGCTGACCTCCACGTTCGATACGCTGACCGTCGTCGACAACCTGGTGCTGGCCTACTTCCGCTCGCACCGCAAGACGACGATCTGGACCCTGCTGCGCACGCGCACGGCGAGCCTGCGCAACGAGCCGCGTATCGGCGAGGCGATCGAGACCTTCGACCTGCAGCAGATCCAGTCGCGCATGGTGCGCAGCCTGAGCCTGGGCGAGAAGCGGCGGCTGGAGATCGCGATGGCCGTGCTGGCCGACCCGCAGGTGCTGCTGCTCGACGAGCCCCTGGCCGGACTGGCCGAATCCGAGATCCACGGCGTGCTGAACGTGTTGCGCAAGCAGATGGGGCGCCAGACCATCCTGATCGTGGAACACAAGATCTCGCACATCGAGGATTTCGCGCAGCGCGTGGTGGTCATGCACGAGGGCCGGGTCATTGCCGAAGGCGGATACGAGGAATGCCTGACGCACCCGGAGGTCCGGCGCAGCTACTGGCAGATCGACGACGCGGAAGTCGCCCATGCCTGAGGCCCGGGACCCACTGCGCGTACGGGATCTGTGCGTGTCGCGCGGAGAGGCGCGCGTGTTGTTCGACATCAACCTGCATCTGGCGCCGAACGAGATCGTCGCCTGCGTCGGCCGCAACGGCGCGGGCAAGTCGACCCTGCTCAAGAGCATCTCGGGTTTTCTGCGGGCCGACAGCGGCAGCATCCACAGCCAGGGCCAATCGCTGGCCGGACTGCGCCCCTACCAGGTCGCGCGCATGGGCGTGAAATACGTGCCCCAGGACAAGCGGGTGTTCTCGGACCTGACGGTGCGGGAAAACCTCGAGCTCGGCAGCCATGCGAGCGGCGATTACGACTGGGACCCGGTCATCGGCTTTTTCCCCAAGCTCAAGCTCATGATGGACCGCAAGGCGGGCCATCTCAGCGGCGGCGAGCGCCAGATGCTGATGATCGGCCGCGCGATCCTGGGTCAGCCCAAGGTGCTGCTGATCGACGAACCCACGGAAGGGCTGGCGCCGCTGATCGTCACGCATCTCAAGCACGTGTTCAAGGAACTGAGCAAGACGGCGGCGGTCGTCATCGTCGAGCAGAACCTGCCCCTGGTGTGTGCGATCGCCAACCGTGTCTATGCGCTCAAGGAAGGGCGCTTCGTCGCCGAACTGCAGGGCGATCGCCTGCGCACCGACGTGTGCGAGCAATACCTCTGAGAACAAGCATGCTGAACTCCCTGCTCTGGTGGCGCGGCATCCTGATGGCCTTCGGCGCCCTGTTGCTGGCGCGCCTGGTCGTTCCGCTGCCCTTCATGAACGAGGTGCTGGTGTTTTCCATCTACACCATCGGATGCAACTACCTGCTGGGGCGGGTCGGATTCCTGTCGTTCGGCCAACCCGCCTACCTGGCGGTCGGCGCCTACGGAACGGCGTTCTACCTGTTCTATTTCGGCACCAACCCCTACATCGGCATCCTGATCGGTGTCGCCGCGGGCATCGTGTTTTCCTTCCTGGCGGGCCTGCTGTTCGTGCGGCTGCGCAGCGACTATTTCGCGCTGGTCAACCTGGCGCTGGCCGTGATCGTCTTCTACCTGCTGCAGAAGGTGCTGGCCGACATCACCAAGGGCGACAACGGCCTGTGGTTCCTGACCAACATCGATGCCACGCCGGTGTTCAACCTGACACGACCGTCTGAGTTCTTCCTGTTCTGCCTGCTGCTCGGGGCCTTGGTCTGGGCCATGTACAAGTACCTGGACGACACCGTCTTCGGCGCCTGCTGCCTGGCCACCAAGACCAACGAGACCAAGCTCGAGTTCATCGGCTACGACAACTTCCGCATCCGCCTGACGGCCTTCGTCATCGCCAACACCACCACGGCCCTGGCCGGCAGCCTGTACGCCATCTACCTGGGTTTCGTCAGCCCCGAGATGACCAGCCATGCGCGCGCGGCCGATCCGGTCGTGGTCACCATCCTGGGCGGTGTCGGTTCCTTGTGGGGGCCGCTCGTCGGTACCGTGGCCTATACCGGGTTGCGCGACGTGGCCAGCAAGTTCATCGGCAACTGGGAGCTGATCGTCGGCTTCATCCTGGTGTTCATCATGATGACCAACTCGGTCGGCCTGTACGGCACGCTGGAGAACTGGAGCCGCAGTCTGTGGCGCCGCATCGCGGGCGGGAAGGGCAGGCAGCCATGAGCCGCCGGCGAATCCCGCAGTGCGCAGCACGGAGGGTCTTCCAATGAGCGCACAACTGCTGTTCTCCGGTGTGCTCTTCGGCCTGAGCCTGGCGAGCATCTACTTCCTGATCTCGATCGGCTTGTCGCTGTGTTTCGGACTGATGCGCATCATCAGCCTGGACCAGCTGCTGTATTACGCGGTCGGCGCCTACCTGACCTACAGCGTCAGCGCGTGGACCGGCAACCTGTGGCTCGGCGTGCTGGCGGGCGTGGTCGTCGGCGCGGTGCTGGCCTTCGGCGTCGAGCGGCTGGTGTTCAGGCGCATCTACGAACGCGAACTGACCTTCAGCATGATCACCTCGTTCGGCATCCTGCTCGGCGGCATCGGCGCCATCAAGGGCTTGTGGGGCGTGGTGCCGCGCCCGGTTCGGATGCCGTTCGACGAGCAGATCGTCGTGTTCGGGACCCAGATCCCGGTGTATCGCCTGTTCGTCATCCTGGTCGCGGTCCTCGTGTATGCCGGCATCTGGCTGTTCCTCAACCGCACCATCACCGGCAAGGCGATCCGCGCCGGCATCGAGGACATGGAGCACGTCGAAGGCCTCGGCATCAACGCCGCCCGGCTGTTCACCGTGACCTTCGTGCTGGCCGGCGCGTTGTCGGCGCTGGCCGGCGGCATCTACGCCCCCATGATCATGGTCGATCCGCACATGGGGCTGGAGATCCTGTCGCTGGTGTTCATGGTCGTCATCATCGGCGGCCTGGGCAGCATCAAGGGCACGCTGTATTCGTCCATCCTGGTCGGCCAGGTCGTCTCGCTGGGGTCGCTGGTTTACGCGCCACTGGCCTTGATGGCCCCCTTTGCGATGATGCTGCTGATCCTGCTGTGGCGACCCACGGGATTGTTCGGAGCCCAGCTGGCCAGGTGATCCGGGCCCATGGCCGGCGGACGTTGGCGCCGCGGCCTCGTGCGCCATGGCGCGGGCCTGCGTAACCCCCGAGGCCGGGGCCTCCCTGATGGGTCAGTCGCCGCGGGTCGTCGCGCCCGTCAGCGGTGCCGGCACTTGTTCGCGGTACCAGTCCGAAATCTGCTCGCCGGTACGGATCAAGACGCCGGAGCGGGACTGGACATGATCGAGCAATCGTTCGAAGTAGCCGATCCGGTGTGGCACACCGGTGACATAGGGATGCACGCTGATGGCCATCACGCGGGGCACGGTCGCGCTCTCGTGCCACAACCGGTCGACATGATCGATGCCGCGGCTCAACATTTCCTGTGACGTGTGGTTCTGCAGCAGCATCATCGGGATGTCGTTCAGCTCCACGCTGTAGGGGACCGACAGCACGGGATGCGGATCGGCCTGCAACCAGACCGGCTGGTCATCCAGCACCCAGTCCGCGACGTAACGGATGCCCGCATTCGACAGGCAGTCGAGGGTCTGGCCATCCTCGGTCAGGCCCGGACTCTCCCAGCCCGTCGGGGACTTGCCGGTGAAGCGGCGAATCGTGTCGATGGTCTTGTGGATGGCTTCGGCCTGGTTCTCGACCTTGTGCATCGGCCCCTGCACGAAACCATGGCCCATGACCTCCCAGCCGTCGCCCAGCGCCGCTTCGACGACGCGCGGGTAGGTCTCGCACACGATGCCGTTGGCGGCCAGCGTGGGCACGATGCCGCGCTGGCGCAAGGCTGCGTGGATGCGCCAGAAACCGACCCGCATGCCGTATTCGTGCCAGGCCCAGTTGGGCAGGTCCGGCTGCAGCGGCTGGCCCATCGGCGGGCTGAGCACGGTGCGCGGCATCGCGCGATCGATGCTCCAGTGCTCGACGTTGACGATCACCCAGACCAGCATGCGGCCGCCGTCGGGCATGCGCAGCAACGGTCGATCCACGATGGCGGAATACGGGACGCGTGAACTGAGTGGCTGGCCCATGCAGGTTCCTCGAGGTCTTTGTCGCCGGCAATGGTAGCGCGTTCATGCGATGCCGTTCGCCCGCGCGCGCGGCGGCCGGGCGCGGCAGCGGTGCACGGCACCGGCGGGCCGGCCACACGCTTGCCCCGCGCTGGCGGGACGCGCTGCAGGCGCCCGATCTGGCGCACACTCGGGTCCTGTCATGCGTATCGCCATCCGTCTTGTCATCGCGCTGCTCGTGTCGGCGACCGGGTTCGTACTGGCCACCGGCGCCTGGCTCAGCCGCCCCGCGCAGCGCAGCGTGGGCCCGCCGCCAGCCGACCTCGGTGCGGTGACGCTGCGCCTGCCGGTCGGTGCCACGCAATCGGTCGCCGGATGGTTCGCGCGAGGAACCGGCCGCGGCGTGGTGTTGCTGCTCCATGGCGTGCGTGCCGACCGCACCCGGATGCTGGGCCGGGCGCGTTTTCTGCGCGCCGCGGGTTACGGCGTGCTGCTGATCGACCTGCCGGCCCATGGCGAGAGCCCGGGCGCGCGCATCGGCTTCGGTGCACACGAAGCCGCCGGCGTGCTGGCCGCACTGCGCTTCCTGCGTGGCGAATTGCCCGGTGAGCCGATCGGCGTGATCGGCGTGTCGCTGGGCGCGGCGGCGCTGGTGTTGTCCCGGCCGTCCCCGGCACCAAGCGCGGTGGTGCTGGAGTCGATGTACCCGACCGTGGCCGAGGCGGTGTCGAACCGGTTGGCGATCCGCCTGGGCGCGCCAGGCCGCCTGCTGGCGCCCTTGCTGCTGTGGCAGTTCCCTCTGTGGCTGGACCGCTCCGCCGACGACCTGCGCCCGGTCACGGCATTGCCGGACCTGGCCGCGCCACTGCTCATCGCCAGCGGCGCCGACGACCGCCATACCACCCGGGCCGAGACGCAGCGCCTGGTCGCGGCGGCCCGAGAGCCCCGGGAAACCTGGATGGTGCCGGGCGCCGGCCATGTCGATCTGCACCGGCATGACCCCGCGGCGTACCAGGCCCGCATGCTGGCATTCCTGGCGCGCCATCTGCGCGGGACGGATTGACGGGCGGCTCTTCGGTTCGGCCGGCGGCCTGTGGTGACTGCCGGCCCTGGATGCGTCAGCGCCCCCGGATCCGCGGGTCCAGCGCGTCGCGCAGGCCGTCGCCGATGTAGTTCACCGACAACACGGTCAGCGAGATCGCGATGCCCGGCAACATCACCCGGTTCGGATACAGCTGCAGCTGGTCGACCGCGTCGAACAGCAGCCGGCCCCAGGTCGGGAAGTCGGGCGGGAAACCCAGGCCGAGGAAGGACAGGGCGCTCTCGACGATGATCGCCCCGGCGATGCCCAGCGCGGCGGCGACCATGATCGGGCTCAGCGTGTTGGGCAGGATGTGGCGCAGGATCATGCGCACCGGCGGCGCGCCGATGGAGCGGGCGGCCAGCACGAATTCGCGCTCCTTGAGCGCCAGCACCTCGCCGCGCACGATGCGCGCGGTTTGCATCCACGAGGTGGCGCCGATCGAGATCACCATCAGCAGGAAGATGCCGGCCTCGGGCCCCATGTTGGCCGACAGCGGTTCGCGGAACAGCATCACCATGACCAGCAGCAGCGGCAGCAGGGGCAGGGCCAGGAACAGGTCGGTCAGGCGCATCAGGATGCCGTCCATGCGACGGAAGAAACCTGCCGTGACGCCGATCAGCGTGCCCAGCAGCACGGCGATGGCCATCGCGGTCATGCCGACCGCGATCGATACCCGGCCGCCGGCCATCATGCGCGCGAACAGGTCGCGCCCGAGTTCGTCGGTGCCGAACGGGAACTGCAGGCTGGGCCCCTGGTTGCGCATGCGCAGGTTGGCGTAGCCGGGGTCGGTGCCCCAGACGAACGGGCCCACCAGCACGAACAGCAGGATGGAGATGAACACGGCGGCGCCGAGCAATGCGCCCTTGTGCGTCTTGAACTGGTCCCAGACGTCGAACCACTGGCTGCGTGGCGGGCGTTCGGCTTGGTCGACCGCGGACCGGGCGGGTGCGGCTGCTTCAGTCATAACGGATCCGGGGGTCGAGGATGCCGTACAACACGTCGGCGATCAGGTTGAACGCGACGATCAGCACGGCGAAGATGAAGGTCAGCGTCTGCACCATCGGCAGGTCGTTGACCTGGATGGCGTTGATCAGCAGCTGGCCC
Organism: Burkholderiaceae bacterium; assembly: GCA_041581405.1. Classification (GTDB taxonomy): domain Bacteria; phylum Pseudomonadota; class Gammaproteobacteria; order Burkholderiales; family Burkholderiaceae_C; genus CAISIP01. The sequence continues at coordinate 927 of JBFIDI010000030.1, read as the reverse complement.
AGTCCGTTGACCTTGAACACCTGCTCGGTGATGATGGCGCCGGCGAAGATCGAGGGCACGCCCAGCGCGATCACGGTCACCACCGGAATCATCGAGTTGCGCAGCACGTGGATCAGCACCACGGTCTTCTCGCGCATGCCCTTGGCGCGTGCGGTGCGCACGTAGTCCTGCCCCAGGTTGTCGAGCATCGAGGCCCGCATGTAGCGGCTGACCTGGGCCGCGTTGTACAGGGCCAGCACCGCCACCGGCATCACCATCTGCTTGACCTGCTCGATGAAGGTGGGCCACGAGTTGACGACCAGCGTGGTGTCGTAGATGGACGGAAACCAGTTCAGGTGCACCGAGAACACGACGATCAGCAACACGCCGGTGAAGAAGGTGGGAACGGAAAAACCGATCATCGAGATGAAGGTGCCGATCTGGTCGAACCAGCTGTATTGCCGGTAGGCCGACAACACGCCGATGGGCACCGCCAGCGACACGCCGACCAGGTAACCCATGCCCACCACCCACAGGGTCTGCGGCAGGCGCTGGATGATGAGTTCGGACACCGGGCTGCGGGTCTGCCAGGAGATCACGCGCTGCATGTCGGCGCCGTACGCGGTGCCGAACCAGTGGTCGACCAGGTGCAGCGGCTCGACCCAGAAGAATTGCTTGAGCCACAGCAGGTAACGCACGTAGCCGGGCTGGTCCAGCCCCAGCGCCTCGCGCATCTTGGCCTTGACCTCGGGGGGAACGGTCAGCGGGACGTCCGACATCGGGTCGCCCGGCGCCAGTTCCAGCAGCATGAAGATGACCAGGCTGATGATCAGCACGGTCGGTATGGCCGTCAGCAATCGGCGAAGCGTATAGGTGAACATGCGCGGCTTCGAGGTGGACCCCGGCGCAACCGGCCAGGGCCTGGAGAAATGTGGACTGCTGGCTGCG
>JBFIDI010000029.1:0-21752 GCA_041581405.1 Burkholderiaceae bacterium | reverse complement strand
TGGCCGCCGTGGCCCTGCCCGCGTACCAGGACTACACGGTCCGTGCCAAGGTCTCGGAGATCATCCTGGCCGGTTCGTCGGGCAAGGTGGCGATTTCCGAGGCAGCCCAAGCCGGTACCCCGCTGGACAACGCCAGCCTGACCGTTGAAACGCAGGCTTCCAAGTACGTCTCCGCCGTTTACTACGTGCCCGGCGCGGATGCCAGCCATGGCGCGGTTGTCGCCGTCGGCCAAGGCGATACGAAGATCGAAGGTGCCGGTGTGCAGTTTGCCGGTGTCCTGCAGGACAACGGCCAGGTCGAGTGGACCTGTTCCGCGGCTCCGGTGGCCGGCAGCGTGACCAAAACCATGGAACTGAAATACCTGCCCGCCAGCTGCAAGTAATCCATGTCTCTTGGCGATCGTCCCGATCGCCAACCGCAAAAGGCCCCGCTCGGGGCCTTTTTTGTGCGCCACACGCAGGCGCCGGCACGGACGCCATAACATCGAACGAATGACCGCCGCCACGAACCGCCGCGTCCCGGCCCCAGGACCCCTGCCGTCGCCGGCACCGCCACCCGTGATGTCGTCGTTCTGGCTGGCCGCGTGGTCGCTGACCCTGGCCATCGGCTGGTTGTTGCCCAACCACTATCCGCCCTGGGCCAGTTTTCATTTCGACGCCTGGTCGGCATCCGTCTTTGCGGTGGCGGCGCTGGCCGTGATCGTGCGATCCGCCACGCCCGTGCGCTGGAGTGCGCTGGCCCTGCTGGCGGCCGTATTGCTGCCCTTGCCGTGGCTGCAGCTGGCAATGGGCATCGTCGTGACGCCCGGCAACAGCTGGTTGTCCTGCGCCTACCTGCTCGCCTTCCTGCTCGCGGTCGTCGTCGGCATGCGCTGGGCCGCGTCGGGCGAGCAGGCCACGCATGGGCTGCTGCTGGCGATTGGCATCGGCGCCATCGTGTCGGTCGGCCTGCAGCTGCACCAATGGCTGGGGCTCGAACGGCTCGACATCTGGTCGATGGGCGACGGCGACGGCCGCCCGTTTGCCAATTTCGGCCAGCCGAACCAGCTCGGAACCTTTCTGGTCTGGGGCCTGCTGGCGGGCGCATGGGCCTACGTGCGCGGCAAGCTGGGTCCGGCGGTCGCCATCGGTTATGCGATGTTCCTGTTGTTCGGCCTGTCGTTGACGGGATCGCGCACGGCCTGGATAGCCGTTGTCATCGTGGTGGCGGCCAGCTGGGCCTGGCGCCGCCTGTGGCCCGATCGGCGCCTGCCGTGGGTTGCCAGCGCGCTGGGCCTGTTTTTCGCCGTCTGTGTCTCGGCCAACAACTGGATGAGCCGCTTGCTGACCGGCGGCGTGTTGTTCGATGCCGCGTCGATCGAGCGCATGACCGGTGAGTCGCGTCCGGCGATCTGGTCGATGTTCATCCAGGCCGCCGCCCAGCGGCCCTGGCTGGGATATGGCTGGAACCAGGTGGGCCTGGCACAGACCGAAATGGCCGACCACCTGCCGGCCTTGCAGACGCGGTTCTCGCAATCGCACAACCTGTTCCTGGACCTGGTCCTGTGGTGTGGCCTGCCCATCGGCCTGGCGGTGTCCGCCTTCATCGTGGTGTGGATGGTTCGCCGCATGCTGGCCGTGCGCACGCCGGAGCAGGCGGTGCTGGTCACGCTGCTGCTGGTCGTCGCCAACCACGCCATGCTGGAATTGCCGCTGCATTACGCCTATTTCCTGCTGCCGGCGGGATTGGTGATGGGCATCCTGGAGTCGCGGCAGCAGGTGCGTGTCGTTGTCGCCACCCGCCGCAGCGTGGTGCTCGTGTTGTGGGCCGTCGGCGTCGCCCTGCTGGTGCTGATGGTCCGCGACTACTGGCGCGTCGAGCGCAGCTACGAGGCGCTGCGCTTCGAATGGTCGCCCATAAAGTCCCCGCGTGCCGAGGAGCCCGATGTCGTGTTGTTGACGCAGTGGCAGGACTTCTTTCGGCTCCTGCGGTTCGAACCCGCCACCGGCATGCGGGACGCCGATCTGCGTTCGCTCGAGGCAACCGCCGCCATCTTCCCCAGTGCGGGTTTCGTCCAGCGACTCGCCGTTGCACTGGCCTGGAACGACCGTCCCCAGGATGCGGCCGTGTGGCTGCGCCGACTGTGCAACATCGCTCCGCCGGGCCACTGCGAAGCGCTCAAGGTCTCGTGGGCCCGGCAGGCGGCGGCGGACCCGCGTATCGCCGCCGTGCCCTGGCCGAACTAGGCGGGCCTGGGCGCGCCCGTTCTACGCATGTTCGTGTCATCGCAGTCGTCCATGACCGGCGGCGTGCTTGCGGCCATGGTCCTGATGCTGCCCTGGCTCAACCCGATCGCCGCAGGGCCGACGCCCTCGGTCCTGCCGTGGCTGGTCTCGGCGGGCTGCGTGGCCGGCCTGTGCTGGCTGGCGGCGCACGCCGACATCCGCTGGGCGGCGACGATCCGCGCCAGCTGGCTGGGGGCCGCGCTCGTCAGCAGCGTGCTGGGGCTGCTTCAGTATTTCGACCTGAGCGCCGCGCTCGACGGATGGGTCAACAACCCGGCGCCGGGCGTGGCCTACGGCAACCTGCGCCAGCGCAACCAGTTCGCGACCCTGGTCAACATGGGGCTGGTCGCCCTGCTGTGCGTGGCCCTGCTTCGTCCCGCGGCGCAGGCCGCGGACGGGCCGCCGCCGGCGAACCGCGGCGGCATGCTCGGCATGGCCGCGGCCACCGTCCTGCTGGCCAGCGCCAACGCGGCATCCCTGTCGCGCACCGGTGCGCTTCAACTCGTGGGCATCCTGTTGATGGCCGGCGTGTGGTCGTGGTGGAAGAACCCCATGGCCCGCCGCATCCTGGTGCTGGCGGTACTCTCGTACGGGCTGGCCTCGGTGGCGCTGCCGTGGCTGGCGGGGCGCGATCCGTTTTCAGCCGGCATCGCCAGCCGCTTTGGCGCCGAGGGCCCCGGCTGCCAGAGCCGTCTGGTGTTGTGGAGCAATGTGCTGCACCTGATCGGCTTGCGGCCCTGGACCGGGTGGGGCTGGGGCGAACTCGACCATGCCCACTTCATGACCCTGTATCCCGGGGCGCGGTTCTGCGACATCCTGGACAACGCGCACAACCTGCCGCTGCACCTCGCGGTCGAGTTCGGCATACCGGTCGCCGCCCTCGTGTGTGGCTGGGTTGCATGGCTGCTCTGGCGCGCCCGGCCGCTGCGGGAAACCGCCATCGAGCGACAGATGGCCTGGGCCGTGCTGGGCCTGATCGGCTTGCACAGCATGCTGGAGTATCCGTTGTGGTACGGGCCGTTCCAGATCGCGCTGGGCGCCTGTGCCTGGCTGTTGTGGCGGTCTCGTGCGCCCGAGGCCGCGTCCGGCCCGGCAGCCATGTCGCACAACAGCCTGCGCTGGTCGTTGACCGGGCTGGGCCTGGTGATCGCGCTGTCGGTCGCCTACGCGACCTGGGACTACCACCGCGTCAGCCAGATCTACCTGCGGCCGGATCAGCGCAGCCCCGCCTACCGCGACGACACCCTGGCCAAGCTGCAGGACTCGTGGCTGTTCCGGCGTCAGGTCCGGTTTGCCGAGCTGACGCTGGCGCAGGTCGATCGGGACAACGCGGCGCGGCTCAACGCCATGGCCCGGCAGCTGCTGCACTTTTCGCCGGAACCCCGCGTCATCGAGAAGCTGATCGACACGGCCCGCATGCTGGGCCGGGACGACGAGGCCCGCGCATTGGAGCGGCGATTCGCGATTGCGTTTCCGGCCGACCATGCGCGCTGGACGCAACGCGCGGCGGCCGGCACCGCCGCTACGACAGCTCGTCCTTGATCCGCGCGGGCGCCGTGCGCCGCGCCAGCAGCAGGCCGTTCAGCCGGCGATGAAACTCCCCGACTGCCCGCCGTGTTTCTGCAAGAGCTTGATGTCGCTCATCGTCATGCCGCGGTCCACCGCCTTGCACATGTCGTAGATCGTCAGCAGCGCGATCTGCACGGCGGCCAGGGCTTCCATCTCGACGCCGGTCGGGCCGACCGTCTCGACGGTGGCGCGGCAGATGATGTTGGCCGGATGGGTGGCGTCGGCCTGCACGGTCTCGAATTCGATGGCCACGCGGGTGAGCGCCAGCGGATGGCACAGCGGGATCAGGTCGCTGGTTTTCTTGGCCGCCTGGATGCCGGCGATGCGGGCAATACCCAGCACGTCGCCTTTCTTGGCGGTGCCGGATTCGATGATGGCCAGGGTGGCCGCATGCATGTCGATGCGGCCCCCGGCGACCGCGATGCGGTGCGTGGCGGTCTTGCTCGCAACGTCGACCATGTGGGCTTGGCCATGTGCGTCAAAATGGGTCAGGGTGTTCATGCCGGTTTCGGATAACGCTGGTGGTAGATCGCTGTCGCGGACCGCCGGCCGGAAGCATTTGGATACTTTCGATTGACGAACCATTGACCCGCGTACTGCATCATACGTCCATGCCTTCGATGAATCATGTTCGCTCGCGCGCTCGCCGCGGTGCGTCCCTGCACCTGCGCCGCGCCCTCGTCGCACTGGTGCTGACGGCCATGGGTGTGTCGGCGCCGCAGGCGCAGACCGGTTCCGCCACGTCCACCGGCACACGCACCGGCGGCAGCAGCTTGCCGGTCATGGGTGACGGCAGCGAGATGACGGCCAGCGCCGAGCGGCGCCTGGGCGACCGCATTGCGCGCGAGATTTTCCGCGACCCGGACTACATCGACGACCCGGTGCTGGCCGACTATGTCGATGCGATCTGGCAGCCCCTGCTCAAGGCCGCGCAGCAGCGGGGCGAGATGTCCGACGAACTGCAGCAGCGGTTTGCATGGCAGATCATGATGGGGCGCGACCGCAGCGTGAATGCCTTCGCATTGCCCGGTGGCTACCTGGGCCTGCACATGGGCCTGATTGCGGTCGTGACCAGCCGCGACGAACTCGCCTCGGTGCTGGCGCATGAACTCAGCCACGTGACGCAGCGCCACATCTCGCGCCTGACGACCCAGCAGAACGCGCAGACGCCGTGGATCATCGGGGCGATGATTCTCAGCGCGATGGCGGCGTCCAAGAACACCGACGCGGCCAATGCGCTGCTCGCCGGCGGGCAGGCGCTGGCGATGCAGAACCAGCTCAACTTTTCGCGCGACATGGAACGCGAGGCCGACCGGGTCGGTTTCGGCCTGATGGCCGAGTCCGGCTTCGCGCCCGAGGGATTTGCCTCGATGTTCGAGAAGTTGCAGGCCGCCTCGCGCCTGAACGACAACGGCGCCTTTCCCTACCTGCGCAGCCATCCGCTGACCACCGAGCGGATTGCCGATGTCCAGGGCCGGCTGCCGCTGGGCGCCGGCAGTGCGAGCCCGCCACTGCTGATGGACCACGCCATGGCCAGTGCCCGTGCGCGGGTGCTGGCCAACCAGGCGATCGATTCCCTGCGCGACATGGTGGCCCAGGCCCAGGCGGCCAAGTTGGCCGAGCAATCGCCCGCGGCGCAGGCGGGGGTGTTGTACGCCGCCACGCTGGCCGCGGCGCAGATGCGCGATTTCCCGGCGGCCAAGGCCTTGCTGGCGCGCCTGCAGGCGCTCACGGATGCGGGCGACGCGCCGGCGCAGCGATTGTCCCGCCTGCTGGCGATCGAACTCGCGCTGCTGTCAGGCCAGCCGGCGCCCGAGATCGTGCCGAACGGCCGCGCCGAGTTGTTGCTGATGTCCCAGGTCTGGATCCGCGAGGGCAAGGCGGCGCAGGCCGCCAGTGGCCTGCAGTCCTGGGTCGCGTTGCGCCCGCGGGATGCCGGCGCGTGGCAGATGCTGGGTCGCGCCAATGCGGCGCAGGGCCAGACGTTGCGGGCAATCCGTGCCGAGGCCGAGGCGCAGGTCGCGCTGATGGACTACGCCGCCGCGGTCGACCGGTTCAAGGCCGCGCAGGGCCTAGCGCGCAGCACGCCGGGGGTGGACCATATCGAGGCGTCGATCATCGACACCCGTACCCGCCAGGTGCAGTCACTGCTGCGGGAACAGGCCCTCGAGCGCTGACTGGATCAGCAGGCTGAGCACCGAGTAGATCAGCGAACCGATGAGCGCGGCGCCGAATCCGTCGACCTGGAAACCGTCCAGTACCCCGGAGGCGGACCAGAACATCAATGCGTTGATGACGAACAGGAACAAGCCCAGCGTGACCACCGTGACCGGCAAGGTCAGTACCACGAGAATCGGCCGCACGACCGTATTGAACAGCCCGATCACGAAGGCTGCGATCAGCGCGCTGCCAAAACTGCTGACGGCCACACCGCCGTAGATGTAGGCGACAGCCAGCAGCGCACAGGCGCTGAGAAGCCATTTGACGATCAGTTTCATGGCTGGGCAGCATACCACCGCCACCCGCCCGGGCCATGCACCCGCCGCGCCGTGGCAAGATCCGGGATCCCATGACAGGCATTCACATCACCGACATCGAGTCGGCCATCAACCACTGGCGCGAGCACAAGCCGTCGCCCGACGGCATCACGCTGGCGGCCGAGGTCCGGGCGCTGGCCGAGGTCTATGCGCAGATGGTCTATCACCGCGAGTCGCTGGCCGACGAGTTCACGTTTCCGCGCGAGGCCTTCGCGGCCTGGCTGGCCTGGTACGAGACCACGCCGGACACGCCGTGCATCGCCATTTGCTCGACCAGCCAGGGGGACGCGACCTGCAAGGGGTGTGGGCGCAGTTTCGAGGAGGTTCAGTACTGGACCGAGATGCGTCCGGCCGAAAAACGCGCCACCTGGCGGCGCATCACGCAGGACGGCACGTCATGGCGGTTCAACCGGTATGCCGAGCGCGCGCGCGAGCGCGTCCGGGACTGATCATTTCCAGCGCAGCGGCGTGATCTCGAGGGCCGTGCGGTCGTCGGCCAGCATCAGGCTGCCGTCCTGCACGGTGGCCTGCAACTGCATGCTGCGTTGCGCCAGTACCTGCAGGCCCTGCGCGGCTTCGCTCGGCATCCGGTACACGCTGAGGTTGCGCAAGCGGGTGAGCTTGTTCTCGATGCCTTTCCACCACACCTCGGCGGCATGGCTGAAGCAGTAGAGCACGACGGCGTCGGCCTTGGCGCAGGCCTTTGCCAGCGGCTTGTCCTCGGGCTGTCCGACTTCGATCCACAGGCGGGTCTGGCCGGTGAAGTCGCGCAGCCAGACGTCGGGCTCGTCCGGGTCGGACAGGCCGGCGCCGAAGGCCAGCGTGCCGTCGCCGTTGCAGACCGATTGCAGCGTATGGGCCTGCAGCGCCAATGCCGCCAGCCGCACCATCATGCGTTCGTCGGTCTCGCTGGGATGGCGGGCCAGCGTCAGCGGGTGGTCGGCGTAATAACCGTGGTCGATGTCGGCGATCTGCAGATGGGCCCGGAACACCGTGGACTTGAGCGCCATGCGGATCGCCTGCGTGTCAGGCGCGACGCGCCAGTTCGGCCGCCTTGCCGGTGTAGCTGGCCGGTGTCATGGCCAGCAGCCGGTCCTTGTCGTCCTGCGGAATCTCCAGCTTGGCGATGAAGCCCTGCATCAACTCGCGCGTCATCGGCGCGCCCCGGGTGAAGTTCTTGAGCTGCTCATAGGGCTGGGGCAGGCCGTAACGGCGCATCACCGTCTGTATCGGTTCGGCCAGCACTTCCCATGAAGCGTCCAGGTCGGCGGCGATGGCCGGCTTGTTGATCTCGAGCTTGTTCAGTCCGGCCGCCATCGATTCGTAGGCCAGCAACGCATAACCCAGCGCCACGCCCATGTTGCGCAACACGGTGGAATCGGTCAGGTCGCGTTGCCAGCGGCTGATCGGCAACTTCTCGCTCAGGTGGCGCAGCAGCGCATTGGACAAGCCCAGGTTGCCCTCGGCGTTTTCGAAGTCGATCGGGTTGACCTTGTGCGGCATCGTGCTCGAGCCGACCTCGCCCTTGCGCAGCTTCTGCTTGAAATAACCCAGGCTGACATAACCCCAGACGTCGCGCGACCAGTCGATCAGGATGGTGTTGGCACGGGCCACGGCATCGAACAACTCGGCCATGTAGTCGTGCGGCTCGATCTGGATGCTGTAGGGCTGGAAGCTCAGGCCCAGGCCCCAGGCCTGCACGCCGGTCTCGGCGGCCGGTTCCGGGGTTTCGATGACGCGCTGGCTGAAGGCTTCCCAGTCGAAGTCGGGCCAGGCCGACAGGTGGGCGTTGTAGTTGCCCACCGCGCCGTTCATCTTGGCCAGGATCCTGACGCCCGAGATGCGGTCGCAGGCGGTCTGCAGCCGCATCACGACGTTGGCGATCTCCTTGCCCACGGTGGTCGGGCTGGCGGTCTGGCCGTGCGTGCGGCTGAGCATCGGCACGTCGGCATAGGCGCCGGCCATCTCGCGCAGCTTGAGCAGCAGCCGGTCGAGCGCCGGCAGCAGCACGATGTTGCGCGCGGCGCGCAGCTGCAACGCGTGGCTGGTGTTGTTGATGTCTTCGCTGGTACAGGCAAAGTGCACGAATTCGCCGGCTTTCTGCAGCTCCGGGCGAGACTCGAACTTGCCCTTGAGCCAGTACTCGACCGCCTTCACGTCGTGGTTGGTGGTCTTCTCGATTTCCTTGATGGCCTGGGCATCGGCTTCACCAAAATTCTTGACCAGCTTGAGCAAGTAAGTACGGGCTCCGGCGCTCAGTGGCTTGAACTCTTTGAAGCCGGCATCGCTGAGGTGCACGAACCAGGCGACTTCCACCTGCACCCGGCGCCGCATGTAGCCCAGCTCGCTCATCAGCGGGCGCAGCGGTTCGAGTTTGGCGGCATAACGGCCGTCCAGCGGCGACAAGGCGGAAACAGCGGAGAAAGTCATCGTGCGATTGTAGGTGGGCGTTTCGGGTGCGCCGCCCTGTATCGGACCGCCATGCCGGTGGCTAGAATGCCCCACACACCCGGAATTGCCCTGCCATGAAACTCATCGGATCATCGTCCAGCCCCTATGTCCGCAAGGTGCGCATCACCATGGCGGAGAAAAAGCTGGACTACCAATACGTGACCGACAACGTCTGGTCACCCGAGACCCGGATCGGGGATTCCAACCCGCTGGGCAAGGTGCCTTGCCTGGTGATGGAGGGCGCCGAGGCGTTGTTCGATTCCCGCGTCATCGTCGAGTATCTCGACACCTTGTCGCCGGTGGGCAAGCTGATTCCGCCCAATGGTCGCGAACGGGCCGAAGTCAAGACCTGGGAGGCACTGGCCGACGGCGTGCTGGACGCCGCGGTGCTGGCACGGCTGGAGGCCACCTGGGACGGCCGCACCAAGGCGCAACGCAGCCAGGAGTGGATCGACCGCCAGCTGGGCAAGGTGCAGGCCAGCGTCAAGGCCATGGCCCGCGGCCTGGGCGACAAGCCGTTTTGCGCCGGCATCCACCTGAGCCTGGCCGATATCGCGGTCGGATGTGCGCTGGGTTACCTGGATTTCCGCTTCCCCGATATCGCGTGGCGCAGCGAACATCCGAACCTGGCCCGTCTGCAGGACAAGCTGATGCTGCGCGCCAGCTTCGCGGACACCGTCCCGTCCTGAGCCGCTGCGCGTCCGGCGGCGCGCCGGTCAGTTGTTGACGCGCCGACGCAACCAGCGCATCACGGCGCCGATCACCGGCATCTTCTGGTACAGGCCGTGGGCCGCGTCCCAGTAGTCCTGGTGGTGCGTGATGCGGCCCCGGGCGTCGAGCCGCAGATGGCTGGCGCCGGGCACGGTCTGGTCGACCTGCCGGCGGAACGAACGGAAACGAAAACGGAATTCCCACAGCAACACGCACTGGTCGCCCTGCATGACCGACCCGGTCACGACGAAGTGCGGCTGCTCGAGCGTGGCGAACATGTGGCGGAACACCTGCTCGATCGCATCGATGCCCTGCACCGCGTTGAACGGGTCGGCGAAAGACGCGTCGGGGGCATAGATGCCGCGCAGCTCGCCGATGCGCGATGCGGTCAGCGTCTCGAACACCCGGATCAGGTGTTCCGGTTCCAGCTTCGGCTGCGGGTCGTCTGGCGTGGGCATGGCGGCCTCAGTTGCGGTCGAGCCGGCCGACCAGCCGGAAATACAGCCGGTACGGCAGCAGCGACAGCAGTTTGAGCCCGAGCGTGAAGCGTTTCGGGAAATGGATCTCGAAGGCACCGCGTTCCCATCCGCGGACGATGTGTTGCGCGGCCTGCTCCGGCGTCAGCAAGGCGGGCATGTGGAAGCTGTTTTGTGCCGTCAGCGGTGTTTCGACAAAGCCGGGGTTGATGATGGACACGCCGACGCCCTTGTCGCGCAGGCCCAGATACAAGGTCTGCGCCAGGTTGATCAGTGCCGCCTTGGTCGGGCCGTACGCCAGGCTGCGTGGCAGCCCGGCGTAACCGGCCACGCTGCCGACCAAGCTGACGAACGGCTTGCGAGCGGTGGCACCCCGCATGTGCGGCAGCACCGCGTCGAGCAGCGTCAGGGCACCGGTGTAGTTGATGTCGACGTGGCGCACCATGTCGTCCAGGTCGATCGCATCCGCGTCCATCGCGGTGTAGTGTCCGGCGCAATAGACCATGCCGTCGAGACCGCCGTCGCGCGCGATCGTTTGCATGGCCGTGCGCACCGCGGCCCGGTCCGTCACGTCCAGCGGCAATGCGCGTGCGCCGTCGTGTTCGGCCACGAACTGCTCTAGAGTGTCGGCGCTGCGGGCGGACACGACGACGCGGGCGCCGCGCGCATGCAGCAGGCTGGCAGTGGCGCGGCCGATGCCGGTGGACGCGCCGACCAGCCACACGGTCCTGCCGTGCCAGTCGCGGATGGCGGGGTTCAGCGGCATCGGTTCGATCCCGGCGTCGTCGGGCACTCGGTCGGGGCTTGCATGGCGGGCATCAGCGTTTCCTGAACGCCAGCGTGACCTCGCCCAGCCGGATGCCGAACTTGCTCATCTCGGCCTTGTTGAGCATGACCTTCTCGTCCATCAGGTACATCCAGTCGTCGAACTGCACCTCGATCACCCGCCCGTCGACCGGCAAGGCCATGGTGTACGACCAGTTCAGCGTATTGCCGCGCGCCACGCCACGGGCCTGCCCGACGATGTCGCCGGCGGTTCCGGTGTAACGGCCGTCGGCCAGCCGGGTGATGCGCCAGACGCGTTTTTCCTTCGTGCCGTCGGAATAGGTGAAGTCCTCGTCCAGCACACCCTGGTCGCCGGACCAGCTGCATGCGATGACGACGGTGAAACGCCGCACCACCTTGCCGCCGCGGTCGGTGAAGATGCCGTAGCCGTCGATGGTGCCGTTGAAATAACTGCGCAGATCGAGCACCGGTCGTTCCGACGCATAGTCCTGGATGTCGGGCGCGGCGCATCCGGCCAGCGCCAGCACGCTGGCGGCCGCGACCGAGGTTCCGGCCCGCAGGAAGCGGCGCCGGGGAGGCCTGACGGTGGCGGTGGTGGGGTGTGTCATGCGGGTTCTCCCTTCACGGTCCATGGGCGCCGTTGCCGGTACAGCAAGGCGGCGGCCCCGAGCTTGAGCACGCAGGGCAGCAGGCAGTAGGCGATCGTCAGTGCGCCCAGGGCCGACGCGTCGCGTGCGCCGGGCGTGTAGCCGAACAGGGCCAGCAGCGGCAATGCCAGGCCGGCGGCCAGCGCCAGGTTGAGCTTGGTGGCGAAGTTCCACCAGCCGAAATAGGCGCCTTCGGCGCTGCCGCGATGGCCGGCATGGCCGATCAGCCCGGCCAGCATGGCGCCGGGCAAGGCCAGGTCGGTGCCCAGTGCGATGCCCGAGGCCGCGCACACCAGCAGGAAGGCGACGGTGTCGCCGCTGCCCAGCGTCGCGGCCCAGACAAAGGCGGCCACGGCCAGCAACATGCCGCAGATCCAGGTGCGCACCAGGCCGATACGTCCGACCAGCGACAACCACAGCGGCATCGAGGCGGCGGCGCAGACGAAATAGGTGCCGAGGAAAGCCGGCTCCATGCTGCGCGGCGCGAGCAGGCGGTCCTGCACGAAGAACAGCACCAGCGTGGCGGGAATGGCGCTGGCGATGCCGTTGAGCACGAACACGCCCAGCAGGCGCCGGAAGTCGGGATGGCGCAGCGGCAGCCACAGGTCCGGCGCCAGCTTTGAAGGCCGGGTGCGCGGGCGCATGGCGCGTGTCCACGCCAGCCAGCCGATCGCCAGGCAGGCGCAGAACAACACCCAGGTCAGCGGCAGGCCGAGCAGGGTCGGCGCCACCGACGCCAGCACCACCCCCAGCAGGGCCAGGCCTTCGCGCCAGGCCACGATGCGGCTGCGCCGGGCCTCGTCGCCACCGAGCATCGCCCCCCAGGACTGGTGGGCCACGCTCAATGCGCTGTAGGCCGCGTAGGTCAGCACGAGGAAACCCGCGGCCCATGCCATCAGGCCGATCGGGTCGCGGGTGGCAGGGAAGAAGAGCAGGCCGAACCCGGCGGCCAGCACCACCGCGGCCAGCGCGCCCATCGCCAGGACCCGACCCGGCGAATGCGCGAACAGGCGGTCGCACCAGCGGCCGATCACCGGGTCGATGAGGGCGTCGAACAGGCGCGCGCCGAGCAGGATGAGGCCCAGCGTGGCCAGCGGCATGCCAAAGGTCGTCGCGTAGTGGTTGGGCAGGATCACGTATAAGGGCAAGGCGACGAAGGCCAGCGGCAGGCCGAGGGCGCCGTACGACAGGCCCTGGCCGGAGGTGATCGGCAGCTGCTCGTCGTTGGCGTGGCCCGGCGGGGTCACAGAAATACCTTCGTGCTGCGCACTGCTGTATTCCCCCTTGGGGCGGCCCGACGGGGTCACAGGAGCACCTCCGTGCTGCGCACTGCGGTATTCCCCCTTGGGACGGCCCGGCGGGGTCATGACCCTCCCTGCCCGGACAACAAGGCCGTGCGCATGGCGGGTTCGGAGGTGTCGCTGGCCAGCCAGATGCCGAAGAACAGCCGCGCGAACGCCGGATCCGGGACCGTGCCGGTCTGCCGGCCGTTGGTCAGGAACACGGCGCCTTCGCCCGGCCGGTTGATGCCGGTGATCCGGTCGCCGGTGCGCACATCCGGGAATGCGTCGCGCAGCCATTGGCTCCACGATGCGCGGCGCTCCGGCGTGGCGCCGGACTGGCGCGTCATCTCGTCGACCGAACGTTCGGTGATGGCGGCGTTCGTGAAGTTGCGCAGGTACCGCAGATGCAGGGCAAAACGATGCCGCTCGAACTCCCGCGGGACGAATCCGGGCAGGACCCACAGGCTGGCGTCGTAGACCGAGAACCCCCAGTAGGTGAAACGGGTGCTGCCCGACAACACGGCCGATGGCAGGGCCGCCTGCACCTCCGGCGGCGCGACCTTGCCCCAGGCGCCGGCGGCCAATACCATGGCCGGGACCGCCAGCAGGGCCTGGCGCCGTTGCACGCCCCGGGGCGCCGCCATGGCGCCGGCTTGTGTCGGGTGGCCGGGGCCGAACGGGCGGTCTGTATGCATCATGGCTTGGCCAGCGTGAACTGCACCAGGTCGATGTTGGCCATGTCGAATGCGGCCTCGCAGTAGGCCAGGTAGAACTCCCAGATCCGCATGAAGCGGGTATCGAAGCCCAGGCGCATGATCTCGTCGCGGTGGGCCAGGAAGTCATGGCGCCAGCGCCGCAGTGTCTCGGCATAGTCCTGGCCGAACGCGAAGGCGTCGACCACCGTCAGGCCGGCGGCAGCCGCTTCGCGCCGGAATTCGCGCGGACACGGCAGGCAGCCACCCGGGAAGATGTATTGCTGGATGAAGTCGCTCGAACGGATGTAGCGATCGAACAAGGCGTCGTCGATCACGATGCTCTGGATGCAGGCACGGCCGCCGGGCTTGAGCAGCCGGTGCACGCTCTGGAAATACGTGGGCCAGAACTCGCGTCCCACCGCCTCGACCATTTCGATCGAACAGATGGCATCGAAGGGACCGTCGTCGATGTCGCGGTAGTCCTGCAGCCGCAGGTCGGCGGCGGCTGCCGTGTTGCCAGGCTGCGCCAGGTCGGCCATGCGCGCGCGGGCGAAGTCCAGCTGCTCGGTACTCAGCGTCACCCCGGTCAATCGGGCGCCGAATTCGGTGCTGGCCATTTCCGCCAGCGCGCCCCAGCCACAGCCGATCTCCAGCACCCGGTCGCCCGCCTGTACACCCGCCATGCGCAAGGCGCGACGGACCTTGGCGTTCTGTGCATCGCGCATGCTGCGGCCGTGGTCCCCTTCGAACCATGCCGACGAATAATTCATCGTGTCGTCCAGCCACAGGCGGTAGAACGCATTGCCCAGGTCGTAGTGCGCGTGGATGTTCTTGCGGCTGTTGGCGCGCGTGTTCCGGTTGAGCCAGTGCCGCACGCGGTGCAGGGTGCGACCGGCCCAGCTGCCGTAGATCACGTCCTCGAGTTCGTTGCGGTTGCGGATGAACAGCCGCAGCAGGTCGGTCAGGTTGGGCGTGCTCCAGTCGCCGGCGATATAACTCTCGGCAAAACCGATGTCGCCGGATTTCAGCGTGGCGGCGCACATGTTCCAGTTGCGCAACGCGATCATCGCGTCACCCTTGTCCCGCGTGGCCTGGCCGAATACCCGGATCGTGCCGTCGGGCAGCTGCACCGTCAGGCTGCCGTGGCGCAGGCGCTCGAGCAGGCGGAGGGCGCTGCGCGCGGCGGCGGGGGCATGGCGCAGCGTGGTCGGATAGGTCAGGGTGCTGGTGTTCATGGCGGTCTTCGTCGGTGGTGGTCTCAGGCGGGCGGATGTTCCTGCCGGGTCACGGCTGCGTCGGGGCGGGCGGGCTTGGTCACGAAACGCACCCGCTTGAGCCACAGGCGGGCGGCCTGCAGGTGGATACGTCCGATCACGCCCAGCGTCATCGCCGGGTGCCGCCACAGGGCCCGGCGCATCGACCGGGGCGATACCGGCGTCAAGGTGCCGCTGACGCTGGTCTGCAGCACGGCGCCATCGGCGTCGTCGTAGTCGATACGCGCCACGCAGCGATCGCCGTCGGGCCGTGTGCTGCGCATGAAGCGGAAGTGGTAGCGGCCTTCGACACGCAGGAACGGCGAGACATGGAACTGCTTGCGCGCATCGAGTCGAGCGCCCCAGCGCGGCTGGTCGAGCAGGTAGCAATGACGCTCGCCGAAGGTGTTGTTGACTTCGCACACGATGGCGCGCAAGGCGCCATCCTGGTCGTCGGCGGGCCGATGGCAGAACCAGAAGCTGACCGGCTTGAAGGTGTATCCGAGGACCCGCGGGTAACACTGCAGCCAGACCTCGCCGGTGGCATCGTCGATGCCTTCGCGCTGCAGCAGTTCGTCGAGCCAGCCCAGCGCGCCGCCACGGGACAGCGGGCGGCCGTCACCGTGGTCGGTGTCGAAGAAGCTCAGCGCGGCACGGCGGTTGCGCGCCAGGCAGGTCTGCGCCGCGGCATGGTTCGGGTCCTGCTTGGCGCGCATCGGCAGCATCAGGAAATAACCCGGATAGGCGAAAGCATTGCGTGCGGGCCGCAGGCGGGTGTGGCGCACCTCGCCGAAACCGATCATCGGCAACACGGGCGCCGTGGCCACCGGCGCCGCGGCGCCGGGCAGTCGTGTCGCCGTGTCCGGCGTCATGCGAAAGCCTCCTCGAGCTCGCGGTGTTCGCGCCGCGGCACGGGTGCGGACAACAGGCGTTGCGCGACGTCGAGACCGGCCTTGAGCCCGTCCTCGTGAAATCCGTATCCCATCCAGGCGCCGCAGAAATAGGTGTCGCGCACCCCTTGCAAGGCGCCGACGCGTGCCTGTGCCGCGACGGCCGGTCGGTCGAACACCGGGTGCGCATAGGCGTATTCGCCCAGCACGTGCCGGCTTGCGATCGGGCGGATCGGGTTGAGCGAAACGACCACCGGCTGTTTCCATGGCAGCGGCTGCAGCCGGTTGAGCAGGTAATGCAGGCAGACCGTGTCCTCGCCATCCTGGCCCGCGCCGTGACCACCGGCGGATTCGTAGTTCCACGCCGCCCAGGCGCGTTGCCGGCGCGGCAGCACCGACACATCGGTATGCAGCACCGCGCGGTTCGGGTGGTAACGGATCGCACCCAGCGTGTCGCGTTCGTCGGGGCTGGCGTCGGCCAGCAGGGCCAGCGACTGGTCGCTGTGCGTGGCCAGCACCACCTTGTCGAAACGTTCGTCGCCGTGGTCGGTGCGGATCGTGATGCCTGCGCCGGGGCCATGGCGACGAACGGCGCGCACCGGCGTGTTCAGCCGCTTGTCGTGGATGCGCGCCAGGATCTTGTCGACGTAGTTCCGGGCGCCGCCGGTCACGGTCCACCATTGTGGGCGGTTGCTGACCTGGTTCAGGCCGTGGTTGTGGCAGAAGCGGATCATCGTCGCCACCGGGAACTGCAGCATCTGCGCCTTGGGGCAACTCCAGATGCAGGCCACCATGGGCATGAAATACCAGTCGCAGAAAGCCGTGCCGAAGGCCTGTTCGCGCAGGAATTCGCCCAGGGGTTGCTGCAATTGCGCCTCGGAGCCTTCACGCGCGATGCGCTGGGTCAGGGCGTTGAACCGGGCCAGGTCGCGCAACATGCCCAGGAACCGCGGGCTGAACAGGTTGCGCCGCTGCGAGAACACGCTGGCCAGCGTGCTGCCGCTCCACTCCAGCGTGCGGCCCCGGGCCGGGTCGCGGGCCTGGACCGAGAACGACATGTCCGACGGGCTGGTCTGCACGCCCAGTTCGGCCAGCAGCGCAATCAGGTTCGGGTAGGTGCGTTCGTTGAACACCAGGAATCCGGTGTCCACGCCATGGCGGACGGTGCGGCCGTCCACCGGCAGGTCGACGTCGACCGTGTGGGTATGGCCGCCGAAATAGTCGCCCGCCTCGTAGAGGGTCAGGTCCGCGTGCGCATGCAGGCGGTGGGCGACGGACAGGCCGGCGATGCCGGAGCCGACGATGGCCACTCTCATGCTTGCCTCCTGGAGAGCGGTCCGGCAGACAAAATTGCTGCGAAGCGTCCCGGGGTCAACAAGGGGGAGGAGGAGAACGACCCCGGGCTTGCGTCGACGCGGGATCCGCCCCGACGGCTTCGCAGCAGGAAAACCAGGGTGGACGACCATGCATGCGCCCACGCTGCGCGATGGACTCCCAGGCTTGCGGACAAGTTCCCAGGCGCCCGCGGCGGTGGGGCAAGGCTGGTGGAGATCGCGATGTAACTCATGAGACAAAGTATAGACTGATTGGTAATTTGAAGACTAATCGGTATTTTTGACGCGGAAAACCCGTCGCCGCATGGGGACTTCGGAAAACCCGGTGGCGGCCCGGTGCCGCTGGTTCGCCGCCGGTGTCCGGCTTGCCCGCTCCGGGGCCCGGGAAGCCCGGAAACGCGCTTGTCACGGAGGGAGCACTAAAATTGCGACCATCTGTCGTCTCAGGACAAGCTCCTCTTCATAAGGACCTCATGCTGTATCCCGAATTGTTCAAACAACTGGAATCCGTGCGCTGGGACATGGCGCGCGATATTCCATGGGACAGCTTCGATGCGAAAAAGCTCACCGACGAGCAGGCCCGCACGATCAAGTTCAACGCCATCACGGAATGGGCGGCCCTGCCGGCCACCGAGATGTTCCTGCGCGACAACCGCCACGACAGCGATTTCTCGGCCTTCATGTCGATCTGGTTCTTCGAGGAGCAGAAACATTCGCTGGTGCTGATGGAGTACCTGCGTCGCTTCCGTCCCGACCTCGCCCCCACCGAAGCCGAGCTGCACGACGTACGCTTCGAGTTCGATCCGGCGCCGGCGCTCGAGACATTGATGCTGCATTTCTGTGGCGAGATCCGCCTCAACCACTGGTATCGCCGCGCCAGCCAATGGCATACCGAGCCGGTGATCAAGCAGATCTACACCAAGCTCAGCCAGGACGAGGCCCGCCATGGCGGCGCCTATCTGAAATACATGAAGCAGGCGATCGGCCGGTTCGGCCTGGAAGCCAAGGGCGCCTTCGCCAAGGTCGGCGTGCTGATGGCCAGCGCGCGGCGCACCGCGCAGGCCATGCATCCGACCAACCTGCACGTGAACAAGGCCTTGTTTCCCAAGGACACGGTACAGAGCCGGGTCCCGGATCCGCTGTGGCTCGAACACTGGCTGGACCAGCAGATCAAGTTCGACGCGAGCTGGGAGACCCGGGTCGTCGAGCGCATCCTGCACAACCTGAGCCTGTTGTTCAATCGCAGCTTTGCGACCGTGCAGGAACTCAACAAGTACCGCAAGGAAATCAGCCGCGAGAGCGCGCGGCAGGCGACGGCCGACGCCTTACCAGGTCCGGCCTGAGGCGGTCGGGCCGCCGGTCAGCGCCAGCATCCGGTCGAGCTGGATCTTGACCTTGCATTCGCCGGGCGCGACGCCGCCGACGATGCGGCATTCGCGGGTGCTGGTGTCGCGGATCGCATGTTCCCCGGTCGCGATGCCGTCCGGGTTGACCAGCACCGCCACCCGCGGCATCGTGGTGTTGGCGCCACGCCGCACCACGACACCGATCTCCTGGTTGGCCAGGCGCACCATGGTGCCCGGCGAATACACCCCCACCGCCTTGATCAGCGCCGCCCCGGCCTCGTCGGTGCCGCGCTGCTCGTCGAAATAGATCGCCTGCATCGCCGCGGCGGCCGAGTCGGGCCGGCGGGACGCCCGGGGCGACAGATGGGCGGCGAACTTGTCGGCGCGTTGCAGCAGCCGCGCCATGCGCTGGCCGCGGCTGCGCGAGCCCAGGTCGCCGGGGCCGGTGTTGTGGTGGTCGCGCACCGCCTCCAGGCAATCGGCGTCGCGCACGCCGAATCCGCGCAGCAATGCCTCGGAGCGGCTTGCGTGTTGGTCGATCAGGTCGCGCTGCGCCTGCGTCGGCGGGTCGTTCTGCGCCGCCAGCCGGTCCTGGATGTCGGTCATCGAGATGTTCATCGTCAGCGCGGCCTTGCACACGCTGTCCGCCATCTCCGGGGGCCAGCCCAGCACGTCGCGCGCCGCCAGGCCGCAGATCACGCTGACCAGCATCGAATGGGTCGCGCTGTAGAGCTGGATCTCGCTGCCGGCCAGGTGGAACAGCGCGAACAAGGCCCCATCCGGGTTGCGCTGCGATTGCTGGCTCAGGCGCGACTGCAGCCGCTCGAGCGCGTCGACGAAATGCTCGCCGTCGAGGTCGCGCAGCAGCCGGTTGCCCTGCACCTGCAGGTCGAGCCAGTCGAGTTCGTCCCCGAGCGTGCGGTTGCGTGGCGGCGTCAGCTCGCCGGTGGTCAGCTGGGCCTGGGCGATCTTGCCCAGCGGGCGCTCGTCGCGCACCAGTTCGTGCAATTTGCCGACAAAGGCCTTCTGGTGCCGTTCGGATTCGGACACGTCGACGAAAAAGCCCTTGCCGCGCCCGCGCACCGCTTCGAGATCTTCGCGCGTCACGATGACATATCCCTTGCGCGCCAGCAGCGCGCCGGTCTCGTCGCGCAGCGAGAACGGCAACGGCTGTCCGATGACGATGGACTCGTGGGTGACTTGGACCAGGTTCATGACGGCAATGGATCGATCGCGGTCGACACGACAACGGGTCGGCGAGCGCTCAGCATACCGCCAAAGCCGACCGGCGATCCGATCCGGCGGGCCCGGAACACCCGCCTTTTCGATCCATGGGCCGAGCGCGCGAGCGGCGGCTCACGCCGTCATGGCCGCGGGCTGCCGAAGGCCGCATGCCACAAGGCCAGCACCGCGTCACGGTGGCCGTCGAGTGAACCGGCCGGCACCTGGGTCGACTCCTCGTTCAGCCGGGCATGGTGCTGCACCTTGCGCAAGGCGCGGTAGGCCTGCGCAGCGGCCGTGCCGATACCCTCGGGCAACAGGCCGGCGGCCTGGGCGCGCTGCAGCAGCGCGATGTTGCCGGCGTTGGTCACCAGTTCCTCGTGGTGCGCGGCCTGCGACAACACCAGGTACTGGACGACGAACTCCACGTCGACCATGCCGCCCGGACTGTGCTTGACGTCGAACCGGCCTTCGCGCACCGGATGGGCGGCGCGCACCTTCTCGCGCATCGCGACGATCTCCTCGCGCAGCTTGCCGGCATCGCGGGGCGCGGTGACGACCCCGCGGCGGATGGCGTCGAACCGGGCGCGCATGGTGTCGTCGCCGAGCACGAATCGCGCGCGCGTCATGGCCTGGTGCTCCCAGGTCCAGGCGGTGTTGCTGCCGCGTTTTTGCTGGTAGGCGGCGAAGGCCTCGAAGCTGGTGACCAGCAGGCCGGAATTGCCGTTGGGGCGCAGCGCGGTGTCGATCTCGTACAGGTCGCCTTCGCCGGTCTTGACGGTGAGCCAGTTGATCAGCTTGCGCACGAAGGTCGCGTAGATCTCTGCCGCGTTCTCGTCGTCGTCCTCGTAGACGAAGACGATGTCCAGGTCGCTGCCGTATCCCAGCTCCATGCCACCGAGCTTGCCGTACGCGATGATGGCCAGCTGGGCCGTCTCGCGGTGCCGGTTGCGCAGCCGGCTCCAGCACCAGCGCGAGGTCACGCGCAGGATGGACAGCGCCAGCGCGCTGAGATCGTCGGCGACCTGTTCGACCGTCAACACCCCCTCGACGTCGCGCGCCAGCGTACGGAACACCTCGGCATGGTGGGCGCGGCGCAGCAGGTTGAGCAAGGTCTCGTCGTCGTCCTCTTCGGTGATGTGCAGGGCATTGCGGCGTTGTTCGAGCTCGTTCTCGAACTCGGCGGGCTGGAAGCGCTCGGCCAGCATGTCGTGGTTGGCCAGTTCGTCGATCACGCCCGGATGCAGCAACAGGTAACGTGCCGGCCACTTGGCGTTGCCCAGCAGACGCAGCAGCCGCTGGTGCACCGCCGGGCGCTCGAGCAGCAAGGCCAGGTAACTCTCGCGGCGCAGCAGCGGCTCGATCCAGTCGGCCAGCCGCACGCCCGCCTCCTCGGTGATCGTGGTCTCGGCGATCCAGGTCACGGTGCGGCTGATGAGCCGGAACAGCCGTATGCGCGACTCGTCGCGCAACGCCAGGAAGCGCGGGTTTTCGCGCCAGCTCGCGACGCGTTCGCGCAGGCCGGTCGGCAGCGTGTCCAGGAAGTCCTCGAAGCTGGTCGGTGTGGCCAGTGCCGAGCGGGCCCCGTTGCAGGACTTGCAGTCCGGCTTGCCACCGCCGAGCAGTGCGTCGAACTCGTGGGCGACGAATTCCCGGTGCCGGTCGAGTTCGGCCAGGAAGGCGCCGGCCGATACATGGCCCATCGCGTGGGCGATCCAGTGCAGGTCGTCGTCGCGCGTGGGCAATACATGGGTCTGCATGTCGTCCAGGTACTGGATGCGGTGCTCGAGCTGGCGCAGGAACAGGTAGGCGGCCGACAAGGCGTCGACCGTCTCCTGCGACATCAGCCCGGCGCGCATCAGGCGCGGCAAGGCGTCGAGCGTGGCGCGGGGGCGCAGTTCGGGGAACTGGCCGCCGCGCACCACCTGCAGCAGCTGCACGATGAATTCGATCTCGCGGATGCCGCCGCGCGACAACTTGACGTCGTTGGTGCGTTCCGGGCGGCCGGAGCTGCGCCGCGCCGCATGTTCGCGGATCTGCCGGTGCAGCACCCGTAGTGAAGCGAACACGTTGTAGTCGAGGTAGCGCCGGAAGACGAAGGGCAGCACGGTCGGGCGCAGGTTGCCGGCCGATCCCTCGCCGACACAACGGGTCGGCGCGACGACCCGGCTCTTGAGCCAGGCGAAACGCTCCCATTCCCTGCCCTGGACATGGAAATATTCCTCCAGCGCCCCGAGCGAGATCGCCGGCGGACCGGAGTTGCCGTTGGGCCGCAGCGCCAGGTCGAC
>JBFIDI010000028.1:0-22267 GCA_041581405.1 Burkholderiaceae bacterium | reverse complement strand
GGCCGATTCGAGTTGCGTGCCGGCCTCGTCCAGCAGCGCGTGCAGGTCGACCCCGGCGCCGTCGGGCTTGCCCGTGCAGCAGCGCTGCAACAACTGCCGCGCTGCGACGTCGATGTCCGGCTCGTGCGCGATCGCGGCCAGGTCCCGGCTGTCCGGCAACCGGAAGACGCATCCGCGCACGTCGATGGTCGCCGGTTCCTCGAGCGGGCGCGCATCGGCGAGCAGGTCGCCGGTGCCCATGCGCGTCTCCAGCCATTCGCCGCATTGCTCGCAGGCGAGCTGCAGGTCGATGGCCGGACCGAACAAGGCGCCACGCAATCGCAGCAGCGCGGCGTTGACCGCACCCAGCGGCAACCGGGCCAGCTGCTCCGGCTCGAGCTCCGGCCGCGCCCAGGCGCACAGCACCAGGGCCCGGTCGATGGGCGAGCGGCCCTGGCCCTGCTCCCACAGCGCGAGCAACGTGCCATCGCGGTTGTAGTCCATGGTGGCGGTCATGCCGGTTCGGTGAAGCGCGGCTCGGACGGCTCGGTGACGTCGTAGTCCCGCTCCCAGCCCTCGTTCTCGAGCTTGATGGTCTGGATCGCGACGGCATTGGCATTCGCGTCCAGGTCGGGCAAGGCCTGGTATTCCGAGACCCAGCAACGGAACACCTTGTAGGCCAGCGCCAGCTGGCCGGCCTCGTTGTAGACCTCGATGATCAGGTCCTTGCGGAAGTCCTGCAACGACACCTCGGCGCCCAGGCCGGAGCCGTAATTCCAGACCTTGTTGGCCCAGCGTTCGAACTCCGTGTCGTGGGTGACGCCGCGCTCGAGCGTGATGGCCTCGAACTTGGTGCGCCCCGGCGACTTGCGCGAGGTGGACGGATCGCCCCCCTCGCGGTGTTCGACCAGCTCGGTGCTGCGCTTGAGCGGGCCCACCTTGCTGATGCCGGCGACGTAACGACCGTCCCACTTGACGCGAAACTTGAAGTTCTTGTAGGGATCGAAACGTTGTGCGTTGACGCTGAACTGTGCCATGACGGTGTCTCCTTAAACCTCGACCTGACCGGCCATCTGCTGGATCTTGAGCACGACGAACTCGGCCGGCTTCAGCGGCGCGAATCCGACCAGGATGTTGACGATGCCCAGGTCGATGTCGTTCTGCGTCGTCGTCTCGCGGTCGCACTTGACGAAATAGGCCTCGCGCGGGCTGCTGCCCTGGAACGCGCCCTGGCGGAACAGGTTCTGCATGAAGGCGCCGATGCTCAGGCGTATCTGCGCCCACAGCGGTTCGTCGTTGGGCTCGAACACCACCCACTGGCTGCCCCGGTACAGGCTCTCCTCGAGGAACAGCGCGAGCCGGCGCACCGGCAGGTATTTCCATTCGGATGCGAGCTGGTCGGCGCCTGCCAGCGTGCGCGCGCCCCAGACGAGGTTGCCGGTGACCGGGAAGGTACGCAGGCAGTTGAGCCCGACCGGATTGAGCTGGCCGTTCTGCGCGTCGGTCATCGTGTAGCTGAACGCCTGCACGCCGGAGAACGACGCGTCCAGCCCGGCGGGCGCCTTCCAGACGCCGCGCTGCACGTCGGTGCGCGCGATGATGCCGGCCACCGCGCCGGCCGGTGCGAAGTCGGCCAGCCGGTTCTCGCTCAGCGGATCGGCCATGCGCAGCCGCGGGAAATACACCGCCGCATTGCGGGCGTCGTCGTTGCCGACCGCGGTGCGCAACGTGTTCACGCCGGTGGCCGCGGTGCTGATGGCCGTGGCCGCATTGGCCGTCCAGCTGGCCGGCGGATCGATGAGCAGCAATGCCCGCCGGTCCTGGCAATAACTCGCGGCCAGCGCCCAGGTGCTGTTGCCGACGTCGGTCGTGCGGGTCAGCGGCGGCAGCACCATCAGGTTGAACAGGTCGGTCGCCTCCAGCGCGTACATGCCTTCGCGGTTGGCGATCGCCGTGGCATTGGTCGGAACCAGGTGGGTGTTGGTGATGTCGTTGCCGTTGCTGCCCAGGGTGTTGGGCGCGTTTGCGGTTCCGTTGGCGGCGGCGACGGCAATCGTCGCATTGGCCGGACTTTCCGTCGCCGGCGCCGAGGTGCGCACGGCCACCAGGTTGGATTGTTCCGCCAGCACCGTGTTGACGAAACGGGCGCTGGCCGGATCGACCGAGATGTTGCGGAACAGCTCCGACGCGATCGCGGTGCTGCCGCCCGGACGGTCGAGTTCCTCGATCAGCAGGTTGAACAGCAGCGTGTCGGCGGTGTCGCGCGTGTTGTGGTCGACCGTGGCACGCAAGGCACTGCCCCAGGTGCCCGGCGAGGCCGCCTCCAGCACCAGCGAGCCGCCGGTGGTGGGCAGGGTCAGCGTGGCCCGGCTCGCCGCCTGGTCGCCGTTGAAGACCCGCACGATGACGGCGTCGGCGCCGCCATGCTGGAAGAAGTGGCTGACCGCATACCCCATCGTGCTGGCGTGCCACAAGCTGCCGAAGATACGTCCGTATTCGGTGAAACTCTGGACCCGCGTGGCCCGGTTGACGGGACCGCGGGCCGCGCGGCCGATGAAGGCGGTGATCGATGTGGCCACACCGGTGATGGTGCGCACGCCGCTGGGCACCTCCTCGATATAGACCCCTGGGTAGCTCAGGGCTGATGGCATGGTGGACGCTCCTTGAATGCAGTGACAGTGTCAATTCCGCAATGCGCCTCTTGGCGCCGGATGAAGCCGGCCAGCGACTTCAGGCGTCTAGGGTAGGAACTTCGATGGCGCAGGAATGTGACAATTTGTCAGCCGAAAACGGTCGTTCGCGGGGTGGTGCGCCCTAAGTAAATGATTCGATTGCCGTTTTACGGAATCGGCCGCAGGTGTGACTTTTTTGGGGCTCGGCGCGGCTTTTTCGGGGGCGCGCGCCTTGCGTCATCGCGTGCACGATGGCGCGCGCCGCACACGATCGTGCACGGCGCGTGTCTGTGCGGCATGTCGACGGCCTGCGATACGGCGCACCGCGGCCGCCCTTCGTCAATGGGTCTGCGTGACCTTGCGCAGCGACGGATGTTCGTCCGGATTGACGCCGTAACGGCCGGCGAGATCGGCGCATGTCAGCTGGGCCAGGTACGCCAATACCGTGGTGCGCGCCCAGGGGGCGTCGGGCAGTGGCAGCGCGAGCTGGGCCTCGGGCGTGTGCTCGCCGCCCAGGCTGATGAACGGAACCCCGCGCGCCAGCAGGGCGGTGGTGACCGCCTGGTTGCTCTCCATGGGTTCGTCCGAACCCGTGAACAACACGACCCGGTCATCCGGGATGGCCGCCGCGATCGGGCCGTGCAGGTATTCGGCGGTTGAATAACCCGAGGCCGGAATGCCGACACTCTCCTGCATCTTGAGCGCCGCGTCCAGCGCCCCGCCGATGGACGGCCCGCGCGCCAGCCAGGTGACGGTGCGTGCGCCGGCCAGGAACGCGGCGAGCCGCTCGGGAATGCCGTCGGCATCGATCCGCAACATGCACTCGGCCGTCTGCGCGGCCGCGGCGGTGACGTCCATCCCGGCCAGCGCGGCGGCGGCGAAGAACTGGGCGATCACGCTCTTGGTGGCCGGCACCGCGCGTTCGGGCCCGCAGCCCAGTCGCATGACGTGGTGCGCCGCTTTCACCAGGTGCGCGTCGGTCGCCTCGGCTGCCGTGACCGCCACCACCAGGGCGCCGCGCGCGCGCAGCCACTGGGCGCTGGCTGCGATATCGGTCGATTGGCCGGAGTACGAAAACGCATACGCGACCGTGTCGCTCCAGTCGGTGCGGGGCAATTCCTGCGTCGCCAGCCATGGCCGGAATTCGATCGGTTGCCGCCCGGTCTGCAGCGCGAACAGGTATGCGGCAAACGTGCACACGTTGCCCGAACTGCCCCGGCCCAGCAGCACGGTGGTGCCGCGGCCGGCGAGATGGTGTTGCAGGGCGGCGGCCTCGTGTTGCCAGCGCGCGGCCTCGGAGCGCAGGACCGCCGGGGCGCTGCGCGCTTCGCTGGACATGATGCTAGGGGACATGGGATTCTTTCTGCGGTGGGTTCGGATGCAGCGGCAACGCGCGCCAGTAGAACTCGCTGGGCTGGTTGTCGTGCAACTGGTGGGTGATGCGTGCGCGCATGCCGTCGTCGTCACCGAACAGCGGCTGGACCTGGCTGGCGTAGTGCCGCAGCAGGTTCATCTTGGCTTCGACGTCGACCGGTACCACGAAGCGCTGCGTCGGCTTGAGCTGCAGCCGTGCGAGCGCCTTGGGCGGGTCGTCCTGGTTGCCGCGGCCCATGGCGGGGTCCGCGACGTACGGGAAGTCCTCGTAGAACAGCAACTCGGCGCCGGCGTTGGTGTTGACCATGCGCAGCGCCACCTGCGCGGTGATGTGATGGTCCACGTGATGGCCGATGCCCATCGGGCTGATCAGCAGGATGCGGCCCAGGTCCAGGCAAAGGCGCCGCAATACCAGATAGAGCTCCTCGACATGGGCCATGTCGTCGACGCGGGGCGTGACCCAGCGTTCACGCTCGTTGCGATAGATGAGCCGGCCGGTCAGCGGGCTTCTGCGATAGATCGCGTCGGCGAAGCTGAGGTGAACGAAATGGGTGTCGACCGAGTGCATGGCGGCAATGTCTTCACGGCGCCGCATGCGCGAACTCACATGGCCCTTGCGGCTGGAGATCGGCCGGCTGCCGTCGGCCTTGACGATGCGAGCGGTGCCGCTGCTCACGCTGACCACCAGGGTCGAGACCCGCTGGCGCAGCGCGTGCAGCAGGCCGCCGCAACTCAGGGCGGCATCGTCGAGGTGGGGCGACAGGATCACCACGCGCTCGAAATCCTGCCAGTGGCGGTGCGTCAGCAGGGGCAGGGTCCTCATGCCTGGCCGGGCAGCAGCGTGCCGTAGAGCGCGCGGGCCCGGGCCAGTATGCGCCCGGCCAGCGGTGCCTGTGCGACGAGCGGATTGGCGGCCAGCGCAGCCAGCTGCGCCTCGCCGGTGCTGCCCTCGGCCGCGGCGCGGGCGGTCAGCCGCTGGTAGCGCTCGAGTTGCGTCGCCAGCGCGTCGAAGGATGCGGGCAGGGGCGGGGCGGCCATGCGTTCGATGCCGGCGCGCGAGACCCGCACCCGGGTTTCCACGACGGTATCGGCGTCGAACGCCGTCGTGCTTCCCCGGTTCGGCAGGTTGAGCACCAGCGCATGCGGCGAGGGTGACGCGAGCGCCCGGATCACCGTCACGGCCATGTCGCCGAAACCGGCGGAGCCGCGGAAAAAGCGCAGCTGCGGATGTGTCTTGCCCGCCTCTTCCTCGAAGTGCGCGTAGTAGCGGTCGAGCGAGGCCGCCACGACGTCACTGCGCGGGCCGACCCGCCGCGCCTGCGCGACGAAGGCATCCGGATACCGGTAGTAGGGCAGGTAGGAGTTGGGCCAGTAGCCGGGGTTCTCGCGGGCCAGGTCCAGCGAATAACCGAAGCGCAACTGGTGCTCTTCGTCGTATTCGGCGGGCGCGGCCAGCGACGCGGGCAGTTCGGTCAAGGGCACGCCGTCGAGTTCGATGTCGCTGTACCAGCTGGCATGGTTGAGCCCGTTGCTGCGAAACGCATATCGCGCTGGCCGGCCCAGGGCGTGGCAGATCGCCTGCAGGTCTTCGTCGGACTGGTCGCACATGCCGATGACGTTCACGCCACCCCGGTCGACCAGGGCCTGCGTGACGATGTTGCTGGGATTGGTGTAGTTCAGAAAGATGGCTTGCGGCGCCAGCGTCTGCACCAGGTCGGCCACGCGCAGGGCCTGCGGCACGGAGCGCAGTGCAAAGAAGAAGCCGCCCGGTCCGACGGTTTCCTGGCCGGGAATGCCGAACTCCAGCGGCAGGGTCTCGTCGATGCGGCGCGCGGCCAGGCCGCCCGGGCGCGTCGAGTTCAGGATCAGGTCGGCTCCGCCCACCGCCGCCTCCAGCGACGGCGCCGCCTGCACCTCGAACGCGCCCGCGTGGCGTGCCATGGCGGCCGTCAGCCGGGCGACGGTGTCCAGCCGCGCGGCATCGGTGTCGTACAGGCGCACGGTTGTCAGTGGCAGTTCGTCCGCATGCGCGATCAGGGCTTGCAGCAAACCCGGGGTGTAGGCGCTGCCTCCGCCCAGGATCGTCAGCACGTTCATGTTCATTCGCTTCCTTCCGACACGCCGGCCATGGCCGTGGTGTCCGTGATGATTCCGCCGGTCTGTTGCAGGATGCGCGCCGCCGCACGGGTGCCGAGTCGCGTGGCGTCCGCCGGTGCCCGTCCGCGCACCAGGCCGGCGATCAGTCCGGCGCAAAAGGCATCGCCGGCACCGGTCGCGTCGACCATCTGCACCGGTACCGCCGGTGCCCGCACCGGGGTTCCGTCCAGCGAGCCGAACACCCCGTGCGGGCCCAGCGTGACCAGCACGGACCGCGCCGCGTGCGCCAGTTGCCGCGGTGCGGACGCGGCATCGCCGCAGGCGGCACGTGCCTCTTTCTCGTTGAGCACCAGCAGGTCCCAGTCCTGTCCATCGCGGCGGGCCAGGCCGTCGAGATGGCGCGGACTCCAGCTGGCACTGACCGAGATCCGTGCTCCGCGCTGGCGTGCGCCGGCGAGCTGGGACGCGAGACGGTCGGCTTCTTCCAGGCCGGGTACATGGATCCAGGCCGCATCCGGCAGGGACGGGGCATGGGCCAATGCATCGAGCCGTGCCGAGCTGACGAAGGCGCGGTCGTGGGCGTCCGAGAACACCAGCGAGACGGCGGGATTGTCCGGCGCGGCCTTCGGCGCCAGCGTGATGCCCAGGCGCGTTGCCAGTGCCGCCACCGCCTGGTCGACGATGCCGCCGCCCATCGGCACGCACAGCGTCACCCGCAGGCCCAGGGCCGCGGCGACGGTGGCGGTGTTGAGCGCGCCGCCCAGGCCGAGCGCGATGCCATCGACGAACAGTTCCTCGCCGGGCCGGGGGCGTTCGTGCGGCGGCACGAACACCTCGAAATACGCCATGCCTGCGACGACCAGGTCGATCATGCCTCCGGGCCGTGCTTGGCCGTGGCCTGCACCGCGGCCATGAATTCGTCGCCCCAGCGCGCCACGTCGTTGTCGGCGACGATGGCGGCCATGCGTTGGCAACGGTAGTCGGCTTCGTCGTCTCCCATGGTGAGCGCCTGGTGCAGCACCCGGGACATGGACGTGGCGTCGTACGGGTTGGTCAGCAGGGCCCCGTGCAATTCGACGGCGGCGCCGGCGAACTCCGACAGGATCAGCACGCCGGTCGATCCGGTGGCCTTCTTGGTGGCGACGAATTCCTTGGCCACCAGGTTGAGCCCGTCGCGCAGCGGCGTGATCCACGCCACGTCGCAGGCGGCGTAGTAGGCGATCACCGATTCGTACGGCAGGGAGCGGTAGAAATAACTCACCGGTGTCCACTCCAGCGTCGAGAAGCGGCCATTGATGCGACCCACGATGCGGTCCACGTCGGTGCGCAGGCTCTCGTAGATCTCCATGCCGGGCGCGGCCGGCGTGATGATGTTGAGCAGCGTGACGCGCCCCACCAGTTCCGGATGCTCGTCGAGCAGGCGCTCGAAGGCCTGCAGCTTCTCCAGCGAGCCCTTGACGTAGTCCAGCCGCTCGATCGAGACGATGGCCTTGACGCCTTGCAGGCGCGCCTTGATGCGGTCGACCTTCTTCTGCACCGCCGGCTTGCGCACGATCTGCTCGATCAGGCCGACGTCGATGCCCACCGGGTGTGCGCCCAGCGCGATGCGGCTCGTTCCCACCTGGATGGCCGAGGTGCTGGAGTCGACGCCCAGCGCACAACCGTAGGTGATGAACCGCGGCGCGCACGGGACCGATTCGAGAACTTCCACCGGCGTGTACGAACGCACGGCATCGACGAAATTCTGCACGTAGCGCGGGATGTGGAAACCGATGTAGTCGCACTGCAGCAGGCTGCCGATGATCTCGCGATACCAGGGCACGATGTTGAAGATGTCGCTCGACGGGAACGCGGTGTGGTGAAAGAACGCGATGCGCAGGTCGGGGCGCAACGGGCGCAGGTAGGCGGGCACCATCCACAGGTTGTAGTCGTGGATCCACACCACGGCGCCTTGTGCGGCTTCACGCGCCGTCTGCTCGGCGAAGATGCGGTTGACCTCCAGGAAACGCTCCCAGTGCG
This sequence comes from Burkholderiaceae bacterium, assembly GCA_041581405.1. Classification (GTDB taxonomy): domain Bacteria; phylum Pseudomonadota; class Gammaproteobacteria; order Burkholderiales; family Burkholderiaceae_C; genus CAISIP01. The sequence goes on along the minus strand of JBFIDI010000028.1, from coordinate 14,126 downwards.
CCTGGTCGAACTCGGCCTTGTCGGGAAAGGAGAAGATGATGGGCCAGAAAGCCTCCTTCGAGAACTTCTTGTAGAAGATGTCCACGTCGTCGGCGGTCAGCGCGATGCGCGCGACCTTGAGCTTGGGATACCGCCTGGCGTCCACCGGCACGTGCCGCACGAAACCCTCGGGGTCACGGCTGTCCTGCATCGACCAGGCCACCCACGAGCCCTTGCGTTCCCCGGAAAAGAAACCCAGCAGCGTCGGAATGATCCCGTTGGGGCTCTTGGGGCGGTTCTGCTTGAGCACCCCGTCTTCGATCACCTCGTCGAACGGCGGGCGGTGGTAGACCATGACCAGGTCGGCGTCGCCGCGCTCGTCCATCTGTCGCTGGGCCGCGGGGGTGCTTTCGATCTGCGTGCCATGGTGCTCCAGCCCCGCCAGAATGCCGCCGCAGCCTTCGTCCTGGGCGATGAACACGCGTGGCAACTTGCGGACCCGGTCCACCAGTTCGGGTTCGGCGCTGCCGACCACGATGCCCTTGAAGCCGGTGGCGAACATCGACAGGTCGTTCAGCGTGTCGCCCGCGACGACGATCGAATCGAGGTCGAAACCCTCGGCCAGCGCGAGTTGACGCAGCGTGTTTCCCTTGTTGATGCCGCGCGGCAATACGTCGAGATACCGCCCGGCCGAATACAGCAGGTCGCAGTCCAGCGCCTCGACCTCGGCCCGCAGTTCGTCGCTGATGCCGTCTTCATTGACGAAAAACGAGCAGCGCCGCTCCTGCGGCACGGTCTGGCGTCGCAGCAACGGGAACTTGGCGAGCCGCTGCAGGATGACCTGCGTACCCGGCCAGCCCGCCGCGATGTCGTGGTGCAAGGGGCTCACCGGCCGCAGGTCGCCGTGCAGCACCGTGGCGCCGACATCGGCAATGATGTAGTCGGGTTGCGGCAACGTGGAGTCGCTCAGCAGGGGAATCACCGACTCGGCACCGCGACCGGTGACGTAGATCAGTCGTGTATTCGTCAAGCCGCCGCTGAACAGGTCACGGATACGCCGTCTCGCCTCCTGCGTGCCGGCCAGCAAGGTGCCGTCCAGGTCGGTGGCCAGGACCAGTTGGGGCGCGTGCCCGCTGGTGGCGTGGATGTTGGGTTTCGTGACGGGGCGGGGGGCTTGATACACAGTGTCCAATGCGAATTTCCTTGTTGGAATAACGGTCCCACCACGCGTGCGCGATCACATGCGAAGCATTCGCTCGAGCCATGCAAACAGGCGGTTGGGTGGACCTTGAAAAAATAGTCCATGACAACAGCAAGCCCGAAGGCTTGTGCGGTCCATACGAAAACCTAGTGACCCCTCCGAAGTGCCGCCGTGACAGTGGAAGGGACAAGCATTTCACGAGGAAAAGCTCAATCACATTGCGACAAATGTAACACGGACTGGGCCGCGGGGCAGGATCGGGTCGGTCGGACCGGCAAGCACCGGCTGCAAGGGACGGGCGATTCCGGCGCCCGCGGGCCCGCCCCGGGCGGATCGTGCGGGTGCGGACTCCGAGGGGCGGTTCAGTCGAACCGTTGGCGGCCGACACCCGGTGCGGGCGGGGGCTGCCGCAGGACCGGGCGGCATCAGCGCCCAGAAAAAATGGCCGGCCGTCTCCGGCAAGCCATTGATTTCATTGAAGAAGTTGGTGGAGAGGAGGAGGATCGAACTCCCGACCTCTGCATTGCGAACGCAGCGCTCTCCCAGCTGAGCTACCCCCCCGAACGGTTGTGATTCTAGCCAGCCCGGCAAGGCCTTGGCAATGGCTGGGGAAGCGCGCCGGCCACCGGTGGCGCTGCCGGTGCGCCGGTTCGGGTCACAATGGATGCTCCTTCTTTCCTGGAACTGACCTATGGCACGACACGGAAGTCCGCAGTGGTTCGACGGCATGTACAACAACCGGGCCCTGGTGCCCGATTTCGCGCGCCACATGGCTGTGTGGACCGGGCATTCGATCGATGCGCGGCAGGAGCCCGGGTGCCAGCTCGATGTGCCGTACGGGCTGGGCGACGGCGAGACGCTGGACGTGTTCCGTGCGGCGGAAGCCGGCACCGGCAAGGGCGCCAGCACCGACAAGGCGCCGGTGCTGGTGTTCCTGCACGGCGGTTACTGGCGTTCGCTCGACAAGTCCGACCATTCCTTCGTCGCGCCGGTATTCACCCAGGCCGGTGCCTGTGTCGTGGTGCCGAACTATGCCTTGTGCCCGGGCACCGAGATCCATCCGGTCACCGTGCCCCACATCGTGATGCAGATGGTCAAGGCGCTGGTCTGGGTCTGGCGCAATATCGACCAGTACGGCGGTGACCCGGAGCGCATCACGGTCGCCGGTCATTCGGCGGGCGGCCATCTGGCCGCGATGATGGCGGCCTGCGTGTGGAAGGCTCATGCCGACGATCTGCCCGAGGACCTGGTGCGCAACGCCTTGTCTATCTCGGGCCTGCACGAGCTCGATGCGATCCGCCGCACGCCGTTCCTGCAGCAGGACCTGCGGCTGACGCCGGAAGACGCCGTCAAGGCCAGTCCGGCCTGGATGCCGCAGCCAGCGCGCCAGGGGGTGCTGAGCAGCGTGTGCGGGGGCGACGAGAGTGCGGAGTTCCTGCGCCAGAACAGCCTGATCCAGCAGCGCTGGGGGCGCAAGGTGGTGCCGGTGTGCGAGGCCTTGCCCGGCTTGAACCACTTCAGCATCCTGGACGCGCTGGTGGAGCCGGGCAGCCGGCTGCACCGGCTGACGCGCGAACTGCTCGGACTCTGACACGGCCAGCCGCTGCCGAAGCCGGTCTTTTCCCCGGCGATGCAGGCTTGGCCCCGGCCGATGCCATCCATGATGGTGTTCAGTGCCTGGCCCCACGCAAGGAACGGCTCGACGGTGTCGCAGTCGGCCGTTGGCCTGCATGGGCTTAATGCTCGTCCTTGCCCGGCGCCCCCGCCTGGGGACCGAACGCATGCTCCGGTGCGTGCAAGGCCCAGTCCAACGCCAGGGCCAGGCGCCGGGTCACGCTCTCCCGGGCGCCGGGCCGGTCCGGGTCTTGCGCGATGGGCATACGTGGCAAGACCATGGTTTGCTTGCCGCGTCGAATGAGGGTGGATCCGCCCGTGCGATAAGGCGCCATCAGAATGGCCGTGCCGCCGGCCGCAACGTGCGCCGTGACGACCGGGGCGTGCAGCCGTGTTCCGACGAGAATCAGGCGCGCAGGCTCCAGCATCCCTTGCAGCAGGCGGACCGCGGTGTCGTTGCCGGCCTCGACAACCACGGCGCCGGTCGCGACACGCGGCGCCAGCGTCACCGCCTGGCAATAGATGGCCGGATCGTCTCGTTCGTCGGGTGTCAGCACCGCCGCCACGTCGGCATATTCCAGCGCCAGCCCACGTGTCACGGCGCGGCGCGGCGTGACGGCCACCACCAGCGACTGCAGGCGCGGGTCGCCCCAGAGCGCGGCCAGCGCCTCATGCAGGGGTTGCCGTTCGTTGGGCAGTGGCTGGCCGGCGATGCGTGTTTCCTTGCGCGTGATCAGGCCCGTCGTATTGCCGCGTTCCTGCAGCAAGGCGTCGAGTCGATGCGCGAGCGCGCCCGCTCCACGGTGTCCGATCACCAGGGCCGTCGGGATGCGTCCCGTGGTACCGGGTGGAAACAGCTGTTCGAGCATCTCGCCACCGACATCCCGCGGTAGGCCGTTGCCGGGACAGGTATGCAGGCACAGACCTGGCCGCGCATTGACCTCGATGACCATGGTGCCGGCTTCGGTGCAAGCAAGGCCGATATCGGACGAGACGACATCGATGCCGGCCACCGACAGGCCGATCGCCGACGCTGCACGCTCGGCAAGCGTGCGGTGACTGGCGTGCACCTGGTCAGTCACGTCGCTGTGCACGCCGCCGATGGCCACGTTGGCTGCGGTACGCAAGAGGATCTGACTTCCTGCGGGCAACACGTCCGTCAATCCGTAGCCCTGTCGCTCCAGGCAGGCCAGCAGGTCGTCGTCGATCTTGATCTTGTACAGGTAGATGCCGTCGCGCATCGGGTCCTGATTCAACACCTCGATCAGTTCTTCGATCCGGCTCGTTCCGTCACCGACCACCGTGGGTGCGACGATCTGGACCGCCGCGACGAAACGACCACCGATGACCAGCAGGCGATAGGTACTGCCCGGCACGAAGTTTTCGACCATCACCCCCGTGTCGTCGACGCTGGCACGGGCGAAGGCCGCAGCGACATCGTCGGCACGGGCGATGCCCGCGCTGACGCCGGTGCCCTGATTGCCCTTTTGCGGCTTGACCACCACGGGATAGCCCAGTTTCTCGGCGGCAGCCAATGCCCGCTCGGGTGACGCCACCGCGATCTGCCGCGTTACCGGCAAGCCGAGCTGCGCCAGCCGCCGCGTGGTCCAGCGCTTGTTGCTGCTGAGGGACGTCGCCGCGAACGAGACCCCGGCGGGCATCGATGAAAGCACCATGTGTTGCGCCGCGCCATGCCCCAGCTGCAGGTGTGGACCACCGAGCGACGCGCAGGGAATGCCGCGTGCATGTGCTGCCAGCGCGATCGCGGATGTGGACGTGGACACCTGGCCGCGGTTCGCGCGCTGCAACAGCGCGGACAAGGCGGTGTCGAAATCCGGTAGCTCGCCCGCGTCGCCAGCGCGCAGCGCGTCGGGCAGCAGCGCCAGCAGGCCCGCCAATGCCAGCCGGGCCGCGGCGCGCGACTGCACGGGATAGTGGCTCTCCACCACGAGTCGCACCTGTCGCGACTGCGTCGGGGTGTCCAGCGGCTCCACCCGTGCCAGGCCGATCGGCACGAAGTCGAAGCGTGCGAAGGCGACCCGCAGTTCGACGGCCCGTACGGCTTCGAGCAGCACCTCCTCGAACGGCGCGCCGTGCGCGGAGCGCAGGGCGTCGAAAAAGGGCTGATTCAGCCGGGCCGTGGGGGGAGTGCGCTGCGCATCGCAGAAGCGCTCGGTGAAACGGCGGGCGAAGTCGGGTCCGGCCCGCGCGCTGGTGCAGCCGCGCAAGGGACCTAGATCGACGGTGGCACACAACACGGTGCGTTGATGATGGATGTTGCAGCCGTGCAGGATCGCGCCGTCGATCCAGCGCAGGGCGTGGGTCGCGCTGGCGCCGGACGGCGCCGCGGCGAGTGGGGGCATGTCGTGGGCAGACGCGGTCATGTTCTTACCTCCCCGTGGCAAGACTCCCCGTGGAAATAGCGTGTTGTTTCATCACCAGCCCCTGCATCGACGTCCCGATCGAATTGCCGCGCCAATCCAGGCCCGCTAGCTGACCGGCAACTCGAAGTAGAAACCCAGCGAGTTGTGCTTGGGCTCGAACGTGTCTGCGGGGACGGAGGTGCTGCGCTCGCGCAGCAGCTGCGCAACCTCGGCGATCTCCTGTTCGTTGACGGGCCGTGACTGAAATGCCGTTTGCCTGTTGTCCGTGTGCAGGGGATACAACCTGACCCGGATCGACAGGGAACCATGGCTGTCCTTGAGCACCAGGTGCGCCGCAAGGCTGTAGGGTGGCGCGTTGGACACCGCATAACGACCGGGCGCGCCGAAAACGAAATTGCCCAGGCTGTACAGGGCCCACGTGGCTCCCATGCGCTCGATGCCTCCCAGCATGTGCGAGCCATGCCCCAGGATGAGGTCGGCGCCAGCCTGCGCGAGCGTGCGCGCCTGCTCTGCGTCTTCAGGGGTGTTCCAGGCGTAGTTCTCGCCCCAGTGGGGATACACCACCACGAATGCGCGCGGCGACTTGTTCTTGATGCGCACGATCTGGTCGGCAACGCGGCTGATCGACAGTCGATTCACACCGGGTGAATCCGCCTTGGCGTAATACCGGAACCTGCGTTGAAGAACGGGTCGATACAGGTAGGCGCCGATCACCACCAGCGGCAAGGTGCTGCTGCCGACGGTGATCTTCTTTCGGTAGGGGCGGCGTGCTTCCGAGGCCGTGCGGCCGGCACCGAACCACGCGATGTGATGGTTGTCCAGACTCTCGAAGGTGTCGTACAGGCCTTCGAGGCCGTAGTCCAGCGTGTGGTTGTTGGCCAACGACACCGCTCCGATGTTGTGTTCGCGCAGCATCCGGGTTGACTGCACCGGGTCGGACCAGTGGATGTACTTCTTGAAACCTTCGAACGGAGAGTCCCGACGCAAGGTGAGCGGTGTTTCGAGGTTGGCGATGATCAGGTCTGCCGTGCGCACCAGTGCTGCGACGCCCCGCATCGCGTATTCGCGACCCTTCGATTCGATGAACCTTTCGCCGTCCAGCCGAACGTCGTAGCTCTCGCAGAAACTCGTGTCCCCGACAATGGCGACGACATACTCGCTCATCGGATCGGCCACCCGGTACGGCGGTGCGAACGCGCACAACGTGCGCGACGGGCGTCACCGCGCTGGAGACGCGAGGCCAGCCCGTATGGTTCCCGTGCCGATGGCGTGTTGCGATCCTGATGGGGCCGCCGGAGCCGGCGGCCGCTTCGGCATGCACGCGCCCCCGGGCTGCGAGCCGATCGCTGGCGACCCGACCAGGCGCCGCCCGGTCGGGGTTCGCGCAACAGCGAGGTGGCGGGTGGCCTGCCGTCAGGCCGCTCACCGTCCGTGCAGCGCACATGGCCACACGGACCCCAAGGCATGCGACGCACGGTCTTTCCGTCTGCATCACGCAGCGTGAGCACATCGCCGGAACGCTGCAGTGCCAGGCCGCGTGCGGATGTCGCGCGTTGTACCTCTACACCTTCGAAGTCGCCGGTCGGAACGCCACCGCCAACAACAACAACGGCATGACCCGGGCGAATCGCACGGCCGAGCGGAAAAAGGTGACCGCCTCGACCGCTGCTGGCCTTCAGGGTCCACCCCGCAAGGCAGACGGGGTTGCTGCCCGCATTCCGGATCCTGACGGACGTGTCGTCGCGTGCGCGGCTCCCGCCCTCGACGTCGGCGTCCGGCGGCGACCCCGCGGACGGCAGGACCAGGACCTTCTCCATCGCCAGACCCAGGGCATCCCTGGCCGAAGTCGGCTCGCAGACGGGTTCGTTTTTCCCGGCGAAGAGCAGGTATCCTGCCGACGCGATGACCTGCCGCGCGTCGTGTCCGGCGCCGGGCGCAATCCGCATGTTCCAGCCGAAGGGAAGTCCGCGCGAGCGGGCCAGTTCCTTGCCGGTTTCGAAGTAGTGGCGTCCGCGGGCCAACCGATTGACTCCCTGCGCCATCGCCCCGGATGTGCCCCGTACGTTGCTGTCGTCGTCGGAGTCGCGGGTATCGTCGTCTCCCAGCAGCAGTGTCAGCGGCGCGGACAGAAGTGCCGCGACGTCCGTGGCCTGCGCGGGTACCTGGCCCAGGCTGTACGGCATTGCATAGCCCTGTTTCTCGTCCGCCGTGGGCAGGGTGTACCAGCCCGCGTTGGCGGCCACCGCGCCCAGCACGCGCGCGCACGGTACAAACGTCAGCAGTCGATGGGTGAACTGCGCGCCCGCGCTGTGACCGAACATGTAGTAACCCGATTGCCGACCCTTGAGCGTGAGTCGCACGGCCTCGAACACCCGTTCGATCTCGTTGTAGAGGAAGTCCTGCGGCTTGCGCCAACGGCCCTCGCGCAGGGCATCCTTGTCGGCTCGACCGCGTGTCACGACGCCCAGGGTGTACTGTTCGCTGGATGGATAGTCCCTGTCCGGAAATTCGATGGCGATGGCAAGCGACTGGTAACGCTCGGCCACGGCGGCAGCGGCATCGATGGAACTGCCGGCGTTGCGTCCGATGCCGTGCATCACGAACCACAGTGGCCCATGCACAGGGTCGAATCGGCTGGGTCGGTAGATCCGCGCCGTCAGCAGCTTGCCGTCGCGGGCCGCGAACTTGAGCACGCCGAAGCCAGCGCGCTCCAGCGCAGTCGGTCCCGCAGCGGCATCGGACCACTGTACGGCGGTGATGCCGGTGGGGCCGGAAACGCGCGAACACGATGCCCTGGGCGCGGCATCCTGCGCCAGGGCGCCCGCTGACGCGAGCATTGCCGTCAGGCCGATGGCCAGGCCGATCCGCCACGATCCACGTGCGACGAGGGTGGCAAGCCGGATGGGCATCAGCGTGCCCCGGCGGCCGGTCGTGTCGCGTCGCGGGTGTCGTGCGCGGCCGGGTGGGTGACGGGCACGAGTGGCACCACGTTGTCGGGCCGTGGGCCCACGACGGCTTCGGCGCCGGTGCGCGCCGCCGCCGATTCGACGATGCGGCGCGCCAGTCCGCCCCAGTCGAGCCCGGCGGCGGCGGCCATGGCTGCCACCGAACCATTGCGCGCCAGGATATCGTGCGACTGGACGCGCACGACACAGGGCATGCCGGTCGCGCCGATGCGAAGGTCGATGCGCGCGTAGTCCCGGCAGCCGGCCGCGCAGAAGGCCTGGCGCGCGCAGTCGCGGATGCGTTCGGACAACGCGTCGTCCATGGCGGGTGGACACGCGCGCTGCTTGCCGGCCGCGTCGATGGCCATCAGCGGCAGGCATTCGAGCGTCGTCGTTCCCAGCAGCGTGGCCCGAACCTCGGGGCCCTCGATCCAGGATTCGACGATGACATCCGGGCCGTGGCGCTCGATCACCTTGTCGATCGCGTCACCGAGCGAGCCGATCCTTCTGACCACGATCCCGGCCACGTCGGGTTCGTAACGCGGACTGACGCACAGCGGCAGGTCGAGATCGACAGCGGTGGACCGGCCGTGCAGCAATCGAAACGGTGGTACCGGCACGCCGGCCTGTTGCAAAGACGTCAGCAGCGCAAGTCGGTCCTGCAGGCGCGCGTGCGTGATGGGATCCGGCCCGGTATAGGACAGGCCGGCCATCTCCAGCATCGCCGCCACGTGTCCGAGTCGGCCAAGGCCCTGGATGCCCGTGGCCAGGTTGAGCACCACGCCGCCCGGCGCACCGGTCCGCGGGTGCGGCGGCAGGAACTTCTGCAATTCGCGCAGGAGCGTGATGTCGCCTTCGAACACTTTCACGGCGTAACCTTCGTCACGCAACCCGTCGACCAGATGGCGTATCGAATGGACCCGGCCCGAGGCCGGTGCGGCGCGCCCCAGCCGCGCGATGACGCCGTGATGCCAGCGGTTGCGCACGACGGCCACGCGTGGCTGGCGCCGTACCGCGGCGGACGATCCGCCCAGCAGGCGTTCCGCAGCCTGGGAGAAACCTCCGTAGTGGCTTTGCCAGTCCTGCAGCAGCCGCAGGTCGAGGTATTCGGATACCAGCATGATGGCTGCGATCTGGGTCAGCATCAGCTCGGGAAAACGCAGCAGGACACCGGTCACGGTGGGGTTGTGCATCAGCCACAGTATCAGCGCCAGCACCATGGTCCAGCCCATCCGCCAGGCGGCCGAGGCCACGCTTTTCTGGTCCATCGTGCCGGTGATGGATTCCGCCATCATCGCCAGAATGATGACCGGGAAGAACGCGACGCTCCAGATCAGCTCCGAACGCAGCCAGGGGCCCGCGAACAGCGCCACGACCATCAGGCAGGCGGTGATGCTGAAGATCAGCGAGATGCGGGCATACATCGGCAAGCGGACCCGTTTCATCACCGGCCGCAGCAAGGCGATGATGCCTATCACCACCGCCATCAGCACGAGGCTGGGCCACACGCCGATCTCCTCGAATCCGACGGCGATCAGGATGGCGCGGTAGCCGAGAATGCGCAACCCGAAGGTCAGCCGCGTGATCGTGATGATCAGACCCGCGGAGGGCAACAGCAGCAGGTAGATCACGTGGCTGCGGTCCGCCCGCGGCACCCATTCCAGCGTGGCCGTTCGATCCAGCATGGCGCCGAACTGGCGCAGGTATTCGGCCATCGGAATGCCCGGCAAGGACATGCCCGGCCCCGCGACCACGCGCAGCAGGACCATGAGCAGCGGCACGATGGCCAGCAGCAGGACCACGACCAGACCCAGTGGGCTCAGGTACCCCTTGGGCTTCCATGCGTGGCGCGGTTGCGGGGATGCCGCGGGACCCGCCGCAGCCACGAGCGGCGCTGGGGGCGCGGCAACGTCGAGCACGTGGGGCCTCAGCTGCCTTCGCCGCGAATCGCCACCGATGCGGAAAGCCCGGGCAGAAGCGTGTCCGGCGCGTCGAGCAGCCGTATCCGCAATCCGATCATCGGTGCGCCGCGCATGCGCACGAAACGAGGCTCCGGCTGCGCCGAGATGGGCTGTTCGAAGTCGGTGGTCAGTCCGATGGTGTCGACCACGCCCTTGAACTCGCGGCCACCATGTGAAGGCAGCGTCACCGTTGCCGCGCTGCCGATCCTCACGCGGTGGATTTCGTCCTCGTCGATCCAGGCCTCGATCCAGGCTTCGCGGCCGATCGACATCGATACGACCGGCGTACCGACTTGTACCGAGCCGCCGGACTTGACGAGCCAGCGGATGACGGCGCCATCTCCGGGCGCGCGGATCGCCGCGCTCTCCAGGTCGGCACGCGTGCCCTCCAGGCGCGCCTTGGCGGCGCGCACGTTGTCCTTGAGAATTTCGATGCGCTGGTTGCGCAGATCCACGCCGACGCCATCGAGCCGCACCGCCCGCGCGACCGCCTGCGCGGCGGCCTCGTTGGCCCGCGCGACGTCGAGCAATGCCTGCGCCGTGGCATACCTGGCCTCGGATTCACGTACCGCAGCCGGCGAGATCATGTTGCTCTCGAGCAGGGACAGGCGCACCTGGTAGAACGCATGCGCTTCGCTGGCGCGGCTCTGTGCGGCGGCCACCTCGGCGCTTGCCGCCTGCGCCTTGGCAACCGACTCCTGCAACTGCACGTCGCGCTTCAGGCGCTCGTGCGCCGTGGTCGTACGTTCGAGCTCGACCTCGCGCTCGAGTGCCTCGATCTGCGCCTGCACCTCGATCTCCTGCGAACGAAGATCGCGGTCGTACAGGCGAGCCAGTGTCTGGCCGGCCGTTACGCGCTCGCCGTCCCGTACCTCGATGGAGACCAGGACCCCGTTGCGCCGCGTGCCCACCTCGGTGAGCTCCCCACGCACCAGGGCGTTGCGCGACAACACGTATTGCGAATGGTTGTTCGCCCACAGCCCGAGCGCGACCGTCGATCCCGACAAGGCCGCAACGACGGCGACCAGCGCGATACGGCGACGAACGCGTCGCCACTTTCCCGCGCCAGCGGCTTGCGCGTCATCGGGGGGCGACTCGCCAGGCTCGGCGCTGCCGCCCGCCGGCGCGGCCGTTTCCCCGGTCTGGGTAATGGGGGAGATGGTCACCAGGCACGTCCTGCGGTTTCGACTTCGAGCCCACGCCCGGTTGCCGCGACCGGGGCCATCGCAGTGAACGCATCGGTCTCGATGAACGGTGCGTCGAACAGCGCATGGAACGTGCGCTCGATGAGTTTGCCCTGATGGCACAGGTCGGCAAACGCGTGGCCCACCTCGGGGATCTCGACCAGATCGACACGCGAGACGACGCTGTGTGCGGCAGCCTGCGCCTGCATGGCCGCCACCCAGGTGCGTGCCCGCTCGACCCGATTGGCACCTTGTTGGCTGGTAACCCGGTCATCGCTGCGCAACCTGAAGGACTGGGTGTCCAATGCGCCGACCAGCACGGTCACGGGTACGCCCAGGTAAGCCTCGGAGTCGAACAGCACGCCCGGCAGCCGCCGGTTGGATTGAATGCCAAACGGGAACTTGAGCGCCGGGTCCGGAAGCGTGTACCACCCGGCGGCCACCACCACGGCGGACACGACACGATGCGGGTAGGCCATGAGGTAGCGATGCGCAAACTGTGCGCCGCCGGAGTGGCCGAACAGCCGAATCTGGGAGGCATCGCCGCCGGTCAGCGAGGTCAGCTCCTGCAGGCAGCGGTGCAGGAACAGGTCGGCGCGCTGGCCGCGGCCTTCGCGCCCGAGTCGCTGGTAGTCGGCATGCGACTCGCCGTGGAAGCTGGGCGCCAGCAGCGTGACACCATGGCGTTCGCATGCCGGAACGAGGGCCGCCGCCTGCGCCGCACTGACACTGCGCGACATCCCGTGCACGGAGACCAGTACCGGCGCTCCGACGGCACCGGTCGTCGGAACATAGACCTCGTATTCGAGCGTGGGATCGGATCGCAGCGCCCGGCGAAGCAGGCGCCCGCGTGGCAGCGACCAGCTGGCCTGGACCGGGTCGGACTCGGTGTCTGGATTGATGCGTTTCACCCTGTGCTCCTGTTCTTCGTTCGGCTCATCGTGTTCTTGACGTTTCCATGTGGTGCTGGGCGCGCCCCAGGATGTCCATGGCGTTCGCCGCCGTGGCCAGTCCCAGTCGGTCGAGCACCGGCAATCCCAGTGCCAGGGTGGCCTCGCCGGCCTGCAGCGGTGCAGCCGAGATGACGCCACTGATCGCCAGCACCGGTGTGCGTGCGTGCTTTTGCAGCCAGTGAACGCCGGCGCTGGCGCCCATCGAGTCCTGTGCCGCCATCACGATGCCCGCCACCAGGCCGGCAAACACCGGCGACTTCAGCAGCGCGCTGGTTTCGCGTTGCAACACGCCGTCGGCAATTTCCAGCACCATCGCGTCCACGCCTGCCGCAGCCAGGTGTGCCATCAAGGTCATCAATGCGGACTCGATCTGCTCCGGCGACGCCAGGTAGGTGGTGGCCATTCCGGCATCGGTGAAATCGAGCACCGGCACTGCGCCGGAGTCCTTCAGGAGCCAGGTGTCGCCACCGGCGCCGGTTCCGGTCACCTTGGCATAACCCACTTTCAGCCCTGCGCTCATCAGGCCACGCACGAGATAGGCGCAACTCTGCGTTTTTCCGGAGTCCATTCCGGTGCCGACCACCGCAATCGCCGTTGGCATCGGCCCCATGAACTCGTTGACGGGGTACAGGGCATGGTCGCGCAGGTTGATGCGCCGGCCTTCGGCGTTGCCGAGCAGACCCAACGGCGTGATCTTGGTCGGCGCCTTGGTCATTCGCACATGCCAGGACACGGCGCGCGAGGCGATCCCGCCACCCGCAACGAGGTCGCATGGCCCGAGCGTCTTTGGAATCACGGCCTCGAACTGGTTCGACGCATAACGGTTGCCGTAGGTGACGACGATCTCGTCGCCCGGGAACAACTGACGCCGCCGTCCGCTGGGAAGTTGCAGTCCGTCGTGTTGCCCCAGCACATCGACGCGCGCCAGGATCAGGTCGCCGGCCTGCGGTTCGCCCACGGCCGGCAGCAGCGACCACGCGGTGTCGGTCGAGACACGCCGCGTGGCGAAGGCCCAGGGTGCGCGTCGGATACGCGCAACGTCGGCCATGCCATGGCGAGAACCGGGCGCAAGGCGTGGAACCTCGGCGCGTGGTTTGTCGAGTCTGTCCATCATCAACGCACGCTCATTCGGTTGTCCCCGATGAAACCATGTCAGGTCGTTTGCAGGCAGATGATGCAGCGATCGGCTGAATCGATGGCTGACCGACGACGTGACTACGAAATTAGATGCGACTGCACGGTGACGCAGGCTGGAGGGAAATGTACGTGTTACGTTCCGACACAACGCCCCCCTTTTTGGGGGAGTGTCATCCGACAGAGGCCACAGCGCCAGCATGACGGGAGCCCGGATTTGCGTGGGTGCTGTCCTCTGCGCGTCCGTGGTAATCGGCCTTGCGCGCAGCGAGTGGCGACCAGCGGTTTCGCCGAAAGCCGACCCCCCGGCCGCGTGGCGCAGCGCGCGTGGTTCGCGTGTCTTGCCGGTGGGTGCAGGGCGGCTGTCGGCGCGCGTGGTGTGCCCGCCGGCGCAAGCCGCTATTGCTCCTTGATCGGGTCGGTTTCCTGGTCGGCGGCGCCGGTGAGTTGCTCGGTCACGATGGCCTGCGCATGGGCTCTTTGCTCCTGGACGAACAACTCGCGTTGTGCCGGTGTGGTTGCGAGCCACTGGGCCGTTCTGAAATCCTCTTGCTGGATCGCCTGCACCATCTGTCTTGCTCCCTCACGCTCAGCGGCATCGTCCGACAGATCCGGTCGCGCGTACGGCAGGCGCGAGGCGGGTCGAATCGACGCGGCGCTTGGTTCAGGATCGATCGTGGTCGTCGCCATGCTCATTCGAGCCGGCATCGAACCCGCCAGCCCGCCGCCGGCGGCACCGGGCGCGCTCGTGGAGGATGCCGACGCGACAGC
>JBFIDI010000027.1:0-22284 GCA_041581405.1 Burkholderiaceae bacterium | reverse complement strand
GGTGCCGAGCACGGCGATGACGACTTCGCGCGCGGGAAAACCCGCTATCACAGCCGACGACACTCGCCAGTCCCAGCCCAGTGGCCGGAAAACCGGTTCACGCCCATTCAGTCTTTCTAGGGTAAACCCCGACTACTGGAGATCAATCGATCACGATATAGTGATCGCATGTATAAGAAAGCCGGTATCGACATCCTCGATGGGCGCAAGCCGATGGTTTCTCCCGCACCGGCGCGACTCCCGCGACGTATCGAACCCCGGACGGTCGCATGGTGGCTGGCATCGCCCGGTCGTCCAGCCTGGCATCGATGAACCCGGCTTCGTCTGCGTGATGCCTGCGCATCCATGGGGTAGGCGGCGTTCGGCGGAAAGCCGAGACGACGATGCGCGTGGCGGGTCCGCACGCCCACGTGCCTGTCGCCAGCGACCCGAGGGCCGGCGGGTCGACGCCGCGGCCCTTGTCCGGGTCCGAGACACAACACCGACAACTGACGTACAGGCGAGGAACAGTGAATGAAACCACGTGCACCGGTGATCGAGAACGGCATGCAGATCGAATGGGATGCCGGCATCCGGATGGATGACGGCCTGATCCTCAAGGCAGACATCTTCCGGCCACTGGAGGAAGGGCGTTATCCCGTCATCATGAGTTATGGCCCTTACGGAAAGTGGCTGCATTTTGCCGACGGATACCCATCGGCCTGGGAGATCCTGATCGCCGAACATCCCGATGTCGGGCAAGGCTCGACGTGCAGCTATCAGAGCTGGGAAGTCGCCGATCCCGAGAAATGGGTTCCGGATGGATATGTCTGCATCCGGGTCGATTCGCGCGGCGCGGGACGGTCACCAGGCTACATCGATCACTGGTCCAGCCGCGAGCAGAAGGACTTCCACGATTGCATCGAGTGGGCCGCACGCCAGCCCTGGTGCAATGGCAAGGTCGGCATCAACGGCATCTCCTACTACGCCATCATGCAGTGGCTGGTCGCGAGCCACCAGCCACCGCACCTGGCCGCGATGTGTGCCTGGGAGGGGGCCTCGGACTTCTACCGCGACATGACCTACCACGGCGGCATTCCCTGCAGTTTCCTGGAGAACTGGTTCGACATGCAGGTCAAGACGGTGCAGCATGGATATGGCGAACGCGGCAACGTGAGCCGCATGACGGGTGAACTGGTGTGCGGACCGGACACGGTGTCGGAAGACGACCTGGCGCGCAACCGCTGCGCGCTGGGGTCCGAGATCCGCGCCCATCCTTTCGACGACGCCTATCACCGCGAACGTTCGGCCGACTTCTCCAGGATTACCGTCCCCTTGTTGTCCGCCGCGAGCTGGGGGGGCCAAGGCCTGCACCAGCGCAGCAACTTCGAGGCTTATGCCGGCGCCGCGTCGACGCAGAAGTGGCTGTCGGTGCACGGGCTGGAGCACTGGACGCATTTCTACACCCGTTATGGCCTGGACTTGCAGAAGCGTTTCTTCGGTCACTTTCTCAAGGGCGAGGACAACGGGTGGGACAAGCAGCCGCCGGTGCAACTGCAGGTGCGTTCGCCCGGCGAGCAACTCGCCGTTCGGCACGAGACGGAATGGCCGATCGCCCGGACGCAGTGGACGAAATTCCATCTGGACCCGCGCACCATGGAACTGTCGTTGGAGGCCCCGACGGCCGCGTCCAGTGCGGCGTTCGAGGCACTGGGTCCCGGCCTGACGTTTCTGACGCCCGCACTGCAGGCGCCGCTGGAATTTGCGGGGCCCATGGCCGCGCGGTTGCACGTGTCCTCGTCCACATCCGACGCCGACATCTTTCTGGTGGTCCGCGTCTTCGATCCCCAGGGCGAGGAAGTCCTGTTCAAGGGCACGGTCGATCCGAAGACGCCGATCGCGCAGGGTTGGCTCAGGGCGTCCCATCGCCAGCTCGACCCCGTCAAGAGCCTGCCATGGCGGCCCTATCACAGCCACAAGGAGTCGATGCCACTCACGCCCGGGACTCCGGCCGCCCTGGACGTCGAGATATGGCCGTCGGGCGTTGTCGTGCCGAGCGGATACCGCATCGGCCTGACGGTCCTGGGGCGTGACTTCGAACACGCGGCCGGAGGCGCGCGACTGTCGAATTTCAAGAACGAGATGAAGGGATGTGGTCCTTTTCTCCACGACGATCCCAGGGGACGGCCCGGCGACCTGTTTGGCGGCGTGACGACGCTTCATGTGTCTCCGGAGCACGAGGCCTATCTGCTTCTTCCGGTCATCCCGGCCAGGGATGCGTGATCGCTTGTCCCGTGCATGCGCGGTGGCGCGCAGGATCGCGTGTGCAACGCGGCCATCGCGCCACGCGCATGGGGTGCGCGACGAGACTGCGGCGCTGGTCCGACCGGACGCGGATCGAATGGGCACAGCGCGGCAGCAAGGGGGCAGCAATATTCGAACCGCTGATACTCTGAATGCGTGGCGACATATGGGCAATCGGGCACGTCGACCGTAATATCTTCCGGCTAACGCAGTTCCGATCAACGACAGGAGACAACACCATGGTTCGTAACATGCTTGCATTGCTGCTCGGGCTGCAGGTTCTGGCACCGGTTGGCGCGCAAGACGTCTATCCGTCTCGCACCGTACGCATCGTGCAACCCATACCGCCCGGAAGCTCCACGGACAACGTCATTCGTGTCGTGGCCGAGCGGTTGACGAAAGCGCTCGGCGCAACCTTCATCGTGGACAACCGGCCGGGCGGAGGCATGACCATCGGGCCGCAAGCCTGCTCCAATGGAAAGCCGGACGGCTACACGATATGTGCCATTGCGTCCGACAACTTCACGGTCCAGCCGCACTTCCTGGACAAGTTGCCCTACGACGTGGAGAAGGATTTCAAGCCCGTCAGCCTGTTGTTCTACAACGTGGACGGGCTCATTGCTTCGGCGGGGCTGGAGGCCAACAGCGTGGCCGAAGTCCGGGCCTTGGCGCAAGCCAAGCCCGGCAGCTTGAACTTCGGCACCAACGGACCGGGAACCACGTCGGATCTTTTCCGTGCGTCCGTCTCCGAAGACTGGAAGTCGGAGTTGACGGCCATCCCGTATCCGGGAGGTCCTCCGATCGTGCTGGCACTCGCCGCGAACCAGATCCAGTTGACCCGTCTGGGCCTGGGCAGTATCGGAGGTCAACTCGGCAGCGGCAAGATCAAGGTGCTCGCGGTGGGCGGGGCGAACCGTTCCAGGCAACTACCGTCGGTTCCCACCTATGCGGAGGCCGGCATCTCGTTTCCGGTGAGAGTCTGGTGGGGCCTGTTCGTTCATGCCGCGACACC
Organism: Burkholderiaceae bacterium; assembly: GCA_041581405.1. GTDB lineage: Bacteria > Pseudomonadota > Gammaproteobacteria > Burkholderiales > Burkholderiaceae_C > CAISIP01. Next base: position 18,989 of record JBFIDI010000027.1, on the reverse strand, counting down.
CGACACCATCGTGCGGCGACTGAATACCGAGATTCAGAAGATCTTTGCGGACCCGGCATTCCGCGAGTCCCTGGATACCCAGTTCCTGGAAGCGGCCGGCGGGTCGGAGGAGTCGTTTGCAAGAATCATCGAGCAGGACAAGAAGAGCACGGCGAACATGATCCGGCAATTCGGACTTGCGAAGAAACAATGAGCGGCACTGCGCGGTTCACCATGTTCCTGATCGCGTGAATCGTGATGCGTCGCAACGGGATGGGACGAGCCCCGGTCGTGGCGACGCATCCGGACCAGCCCCGTTCAGCGGCCGCGAGATCGGCGCCGGCTCATCACCGATAACCCCCAACTGAAGATTGATCGACACCCATCATGCATTATTGTGGTCCGTTCGACGCGACGAAATTCGCGGTACCCGCGTCCTGTGCCAAACGCTCAACCGGTTACGAGACCGTCTCGCTCATTGATCGATCCGTCGGCGCGGTGCACATGGCGGTGGGCATTTGCAACCTCGCTCCCGATGGCCGGGTCGACGGCCGCATGCACGCCTTCGAAAAAGGCATCTATGTATTGAAAGGCGAACTCGAGCTGAGCAGGGATGGCCACGCGTTCACGTTGTCGGCGGACGACTTCGCATTGATTCCGTACGGCACACCGTACTCCCTGAGAAATCCCGGCGGTACCGGCACGCAATGGCTGGAGATGCAGGCCCCTCAACCCAAGGAGTCGGGCGACTGGAAGGACACCTACTTCGTCGACGAACCCATTGCACAACGCAAGCCCGTGCGACCCGATGCAACCAGCACGCTGCTCCAGATGGTGGGGCGCTTCAAGACGAGCGGATCGCATTCGCCGCACGGCATGAACATCCACGGACTGACCGTGTATCGGTTCATGGACCGGCAATTTGGTGCCCAGCAGTTCCTGATGATGCGGGGTGAACTGGCGAAAGGTGGTGTCTGCGGCCTGCACGATCACCCGATCGAAGAGAGTTATTTCGTGCTCGAGGGAGAGGCGGACATGGAGATCGAGGGCAAGATCTATCCGCTTCGACCCGGCGTCGTGGCGTGGACCGGTGTAGGAGCCAGTCATGCGTTCTTCCAGCGCGGCGATGTCCCGTTGCGCTGGATCGAAACCCAGTCACCCCCTTTTCCGCCCCAGCACTCGCTTAGAAACTATGCGCAATGGGAAAACCTGCGCGGCGTCGACAAGTCGTGACGGAAACGACCGGACGTGGACCGAACGGGCGCAGCACGCGCCGCGTCGATGCGATCGGCGACGGTACCGCGAGGCGTGCCGTGCAGGTCGCCGCTGCGTGCGGCGTGCGGGTTGCCGCGATCCGGGCCCGGGGTGCATCGATGACGCGCCGGGCTGGCGCTCGACGCATTGCCGTGCGATAGCCCAGCACGCCGCGCAACCGAAGTGGTCCGCACACCGTTCTTCCCGTCAACCAACTCAATCCATCCATCCTCCATCATGCATGTCGTCAGGCCCGAGCAAATCCCGTGGATCAATCGAATGAACGTCGACGGCTGGCCGTGCCAGACCCGCACGTTCTACGAGAACCCGGAGATCGACTTGCGCATACGCCTGATCGACTACCCGCCCGGATCCATCGAGCCGCGCCATGTGCATCCGGGCATGCATGCCGCGGTGGTCTTGGAGAACAAGGCCATCGTCGATGGCCTTACCCTGGGCCCGATGGACGTGATCGTCGGCCCCAGCAACGAGCCGCACGGGCCGATCGACTACCCGGATGGATGCAGGCTGCTGTCCGCATTCCAGGGCAGCAATTTCCACTCCGAGGTCCAGCGCCTGTCCACGGAAAAGAGTTATCGGCTGGTCCAGCATGCAGACATCCCGTGGATGCCTGCGGCGAGTGCCGGAGAGACCAAGACCTTGGTCGACCATGGGCTGGGTCGGCTCGTGGTGGAGGTGTTGCGTTTTCCGGCCGGATCCCGGGTCGAAACCGATTTCGTCGCCGCCTTCGTGCTGGACGGCGAAGCGTCGGCCGGCGGCGAGGCGATCGGCACATGGGATCTGATCCATGCCGACGCGCGAGATGCGCGCACGCCGCTGGCCTGCAAGAGCAGCGTGACGCTGCTGGCGTTCAGCATGCGGGACCACAACGGGGGTTCGTCTTCGACATGCTGAACGATGCGTTGAATCGTTCACCATCCGATGTCCGGATCCGCATGGATGCCTCGTCGATGGTGTTTCTCGGGCTGACGGGGCGATGGCCCCCCGTGGATAAGGAGGAGTGACGACATGAGCAAGGAAACTGTTGCCGTTGTGGGTCTCGGCGCAATGGGGCGACGCATGGCGACCCGGCTGGCCCAGGCCGGTTATCCGCTGAGCGTCTGGTCTCGCCGCGCAGTCGGCAGCGAGTTCCTGAAGGTCGACGGCGTCAGCGTCGTCCCGGAGTTCTCGCAGCTTGCGCAAGGCGCACGTTTTGTGTTGTCCATGGTGTCGGATGACGAGGCGACGCGCGAGGTCATGCTGGGCGAGCAGGGCTTGTTCGCCCAGGCCGCGCCCGGCACGGTCGTCATCGATTCCAGTACGCATACGCCGGCATTGGCGCGGGAACTGGGGCAACTGGCGCAGGAGCGGGGCATCGCGTATCTGGATGCGCCGGTTTCCGGGAGTCTTGGTCAGGCCAACGCCGGGGAACTGGTATTCATGGTCGGTGGGACCGAGGCCGCTTTTGCCTCGGCCGCGCCGCTGTTCGATGTGATGGGGCGCGCAGCGCGGCATCTGGGAGACTGCGGCACGGGCGCGGCGATGAAGCTCGTGAACAACATGTTGACCGCCTGCCTGAACGTTGCGCTCTCCGAGGCGGTGCTGGTCGGCGAGGCGGCGGGGTTGTCGGCCACCGCGCTGATGGACATGCTGAACGAGGGTGCCTGCGGGTCGCGACTGCTGCGCGCGAAGATCCCGAAAATGACGGCTTGCGATTTCACGCCGCAGTTCCAGCTTGCCCTCATGGAGAAGGACATTCGCTATTTTGTCGAGATGGCAAAGGGCCTGGAACTGCCGACACCGGTTGCGGCGTTCGCGCACAAGCAATACGAGGCGGCACTGCCGGAGTGGGGATCCCTGGACATGTCGTCCATCATTCGCAGAAAGCCGGTCGTCACCTCGTCCGGCGCCTAGCCGATGGTCGGGCGCTGCCACTGCCACTGACGGACCGCTGCCCTGCGGCGTGACCCGGCGACGTCCGTCGGCCGAGCCGCACCGGGCCCGCCGAACAACGACTCGTGCGGCACGATCCTCATGCTGCGGGGGCGGTGCGTCTGTGCACGAGGCAGAGCCGCAGCCGCGGTATCACAGTCGGACAATACGAACCTTGGGATCGAGCGCAGTCCGTACCGAGGCGTGAAGGTAGCAGGTATGTGCCGCGATCGTGAGCAGATTGGCGTGCGTTTCTTCCGCCGCTTCTCCGTTGAGGAACAGATGCGTATCGATCGGGTCTGCCGCGGCCATGCTGCCAGCACGGAACGGATTGAACTGCACGAGCCGCACGCCATCGATCTTCATCTTCATCGTCTCGACATAACGGGTCAGCTGCGTCAGGTAGCAGAATGCGATGGCCGCTGAAACCATGGCCAGCGGCGATGGCGCAACTTCGCTGGCAACCGTGTCGCTGTCGATCCGATAGTGGGTGGAGCCGGGCAAGCCGAGCCAGGTTTCGACTCCGTACAGGGGCTGGTCGTCGACCGGCTGCCCGAGGCCGTAGATGTTGCGAATGACAGGCTGGCCGACCACGGTGTTGGGGGCGATCGGTGTCGTGCCTTCTTCCCGCTTGTCGAGCTTCTCGACAATGCTGCGATGGCAGGTGGCGTCGGCGAGCGGTCGCGGTGCACTCGTGTACACGCGGTAAGGATCTGCGACATCGGGCGATGTCGAACCGATCACGCCCACGACGTCGCGTCGTCGGCCGTTGATGTAGAGCGCAAACGTGCTGTCGGCGATGGCTTGTCGCTGCAGGGCCACGACCGGTGATGCATCGAGGGCTGCCGCAACCAGCGCCTCGATGGAGGCGATGTCGGCCTGCGAGCGGACGCGTACTTCGATGTCGGCAGGTTCTGCATGCGCTTCGGCCGTGCCATGGACGAACGAGCCGGTGAGCCAGTACGGGTTGATCAGCCAGATCTCCAGTCCGTCGATCTTCACGTCGTGCTGCGCTGCCAGCAGTTGCATGCGCAGCCGGATATCGGCCTGCATGCCCGCATTGAAATAGCCCAATGGGAAGGGCGCGAGGTCGGTTCCGCGGAGCTGCTTGCCTTCGTCACAGGCCATGCGCCATACGCCACCGGCCTCGCCATCCGTGACGACGGCCTCCTTTTGCTGGCCCGCCATCTTGCGCGCCTCGACCTTGATCACGTCCCGACCTTCGATCGTGTGAAGAGACGATCGGCCCCTGCCAGGGCGCATCTTGAATGCAATCGGATCGCCGTGAATATCGATGGAATCGGACACAGTTGAATTCACGCGAATCGTCCTCCGGTGCTCAGTCAGTTCATGGGTCAACCGGCAAAAGTCTAGCCCACATACACCGCAGAACGACATAATGATTTCGAATCTTCAGTATTCGCCTGTCTGGGTCGACGGATCAAACCATGGGGACTATTCTGTCCGGCGACTATTTCAATAACGAGATTGGAGACAGCGATGAAGGTCAATATTCTTTCGGCAGTTGCCGCGGCGCTGGCATTCGCGATGACCGGCTCCGTCGTGGCGCAGGAGTCCTATCCCAGCAAGAACGTCAAGGTGATTGTTCCGATTCCGGGTGGGCCGGATGCGCCCATGCGGATGATTGTCTCGGAGCTGGAGAAGCGACTGGGACAGTCGTGGGTCGTGGACAATCGACCCGGCGCGTCCCTGACCGTTGGCGGCCAGGCATGCTCGGTGGCGGAGCCCGATGGTCATACTTTGTGCATCCTCGCATCGGACAACATCACGGTCCTGCCTCACGTCATGAAGGCGCTGCCATATGACGCGGACACCTCGTTCAAGCCGATTGCGCTGCTCTACTACAACATCGATGGCTTGGTGGCATCGCGCAAGGTGCCGGCGAATTCCGTCGAGGAATTGAAGGCCTACGCCAAGGCCAACCCCGGGAAACTGAACTTCGGCACGATCGGGCCGGGCACCACCGCCGACATGTTCCGCAACTGGATCATGCGAGACTGGGACGCCAGGATCGCAGCCATTCCCTACCGGGGCGGGGCCTTGGTCGGCAAGGCTCTTGCGGCAAACGAAATCGACGTGTCCCGGCTCGGGCTTGTCAGCTTTGTCGGGCCCATCAAGAGCGGACACGTGAGGGTGTTCGCGGTGGGCAGCAAGCAACGAACCCCGATGCTGCCGGATGTACCGACGTACGCGGAAGCCGGCATCGGCTTCCCCATCAAGGTCTGGTGGGGCATGTTCGCTCCGGCAGGGACGCCGGATGCGATCACGAACAAGATCAACCAGGAAATCAACGCCGTGCTCGCGGATCCGGCCCTGCGCGAGCGCATGGCCAAGCTGTATATCGAACCGGCAGGGGGATCCGTCGCGGAGATGGCTTCCGTCATCGAGACGGACAGCAAGAGCACGGCGCAAATCGTCAAGAGCTTCGGTATCCAGAAGCGTTGACGCCATGCCGGACAAGTCCCGGTGTCCGAACGACCCGTGTCATTCGATGACGGACTCGGGACGGCTTCGGTATCCGGGTATTCGTTCTTCGAAGACCTGGTTGTCCAGCGGAGGGAGCGCCGCGCCCGTGGGGCGGGGCGGCGTACCCACCGGGTGGAATCCTGTCGCGCCGTGATCCGCCGAAGTGCAGGCCGGCTGTCCCGGGGGATGGTATGAAAGTCAAGAGTCCAAAGAACGCGTGGGCCGGATTGTTGTTCATCGCGTTCGGCGTGGCCGCGATCGCCATTGCGCGCCACAACTACGAGTTCGGCAGTTCGGTCAACATGGGGCCGGGGTATTTCCCGACCGTCCTGGGAGGGCTGCTGACGGTGCTCGGGATCGTCATCGCCTGCTCCTCCGTCGTGGTGGAGGGGCCGCGTGTCGCCAGGTTCCACTTTCGCCCCTTGCTGCTGGTGCTTCTCGCCTGCGTGGCGTTCGGTTATCTCCTGAAGCCGGCGGGGCTGGTGGTGGCGACGATGGCCATGGTGTTCATCAGTTCCTTCGGTGGCCACGAGTTCAGGTGGAAGGAGGTCAGTGCCCTTGCGGTGGTCATGGCTCTGTTCTCGGCCCTGGTATTCGGCAAGGTGCTTCATCTGCCGTTGCCGTTGCTGCCTCCGATACTCGGCTAGGCGGGGTCGGGCATGGAAACCTTTGACAGCCTGATACACGGGATTTCGGTCGCGGTCTCGCCGCACAACCTTCTCTATGCGTTGATCGGTGTATTGCTGGGCACGATGATCGGTGTGTTGCCGGGTATCGGCCCGATGGCAACCATCACCATGCTGTTGCCGATGACGTTCAGCTTGAGTCCGATTGCCGCGATGATCATGCTCGCCGGCATCTACTACGGCGCTCAATACGGCGGGTCGACGACCGCCATCCTGGTGAATCTTCCGGGCGAAGCCTCTTCGGTCGTGACCTGTCTCGACGGCTACCAGATGGCTCGCCAGGGGCGCGCCGGGCCGGCCCTCGCCGTAGCGGCGCTGGGTTCGTTCTTTGCTGGTTGTGTCGCCACGCTCGTCATTGCCGTCGCGGCGCCGTCGCTCGCGGAACTCGCGCTCAGTTTCGGGCCGGCGGAATATTTCTCCCTGATGGTGCTCGGCCTGGTCGCGGCGACGGTGCTGGCCCACGGTTCGCTGATCAAGGCCATCGCCATGGTGGTGCTCGGGCTCCTGCTTGGCGTCGTCGGGGTCGACCTCAATTCCGGCATCCAGCGATATACCTTCGGCGTCACCGAACTGTACGACGGCATCAACTTCGTCGTGCTGGCCATGGCGCTCTTCGGCATCACCGAAATCGTGAACAACCTGGAGCTCAAGGAAAAGCGCGACATCTTCACCGGCCGCGTGTCGCACCTGTTTCCAAGCAAGAACGATCTCAAGCGCGCGTGGGCGCCGGTGCTTCGCGGAACCGCGCTAGGCGCATGCCTGGGCATACTTCCTGGTGCCGGCGCGCTGCTTTCGTCGTTTGCGTCGTATTCCCTCGAGAAGAAGCTGTCGAATCATCCCGAGGAGTTCGGCAAGGGGGCCGTCGAGGGCGTGGCGGGTCCGGAGTCGGCAAACAACGCCGGTGCGCAGACGTCGTTCATTCCCATGCTCACGCTCGGTATTCCGAGCAGTCCGGTCATGGCCTTGATGATCGGGGCCTTGACCATTCTCGGCGTATCGCCCGGCCCGCAGGTGATGAGCGAGTATCCGGATCTGTTCTGGGGCCTGATCGCCTCAATGTGGATTGGCAACCTGTTGCTGGTGATTCTCAACCTGCCGCTGATCGGCATCTGGATCAAGCTGCTCGCGATGCCCTACCGTTTTCTTTTTCCGGCGATTCTCGTCTTCATGGGGGTCGGCGTATTCAGCTTGTCGAACAATCCGTTCGATCTGCTGATGATGGCGATCATCGGTTTCGTCGGATATGTCTTCGTCAAGCTCGAATGCGAACCCGCACCGCTGCTGCTGGGCTTCGTCCTGGGACCGATGATCGAGGAGAACGTGCGCCGGGCGCTGCTCCTGTCGCGCGGCGATCCGATGATTCTGATCGAGAAGCCGATCAGCGCGGGTTTTCTCCTGGCTTCGCTGTTGTTGCTGATGGTGGTCGTGCTGCCGGTGGTCTGGAAGAACCGCGAAGCGGCGTTTGCGGAGGCGGAAACGTGACTCCGCTGTGCGGTTTCGCGCATGGGGAAGGTGGCTGCGCCAGGGCTTCGCCGAACCATCACACGCATCTCGAAGTCGATCCAGGCTAGTGATCGACCCTCAAGGGGGATGTCCATGACGCGAGGCGCCGCCGGCATGCCTGTCAGCGCATGCCGGGTCTGGCCATTGGAGTCAAGCCGTGGTTGAAGATGCGGATGCCGCCGCCTCTAGAGGGGCGATCCGCGACGAGATACCACCGAACTCCAGGTGTAAAAATCCGACCTCACTTCCGGCGATCCACCAGCCGCTTGATCTTCGAGGTCGTGGCCGTACCGGTGTGTTCCTCCAGCGCGCGCGCAGCCACGGCGGTCACGTTCGCACGGATGCCGATTACTTCCTTGAGGCGTCGCACCAGATCGGCGGAAACGGCCTGGGCGTCCTGCTGGAAGTTCGGCACCTCGACCATCACGGTCAGTTCATCGTGCGCGTCGCTGCCGGCGCGGTCGACCACACAGAAGTATTCGCCGTTCGAGCGCTTGTCCTCCGCCACGGCGACGCCGATGGCTTCGGCGAAGACGTTGGCGCCGCGGACCTTGACCATGTTGTCGCTGCGGCCCTGGATACGGTCCAGGTTGAGCAGGGTGCTTCCACACGCACATCCGGCAGGCAGCAAGCGCGAGATGTCGTTGACGTTGAACCGGATCTGAGGCGCTCCCCAGCGGTACAAGGTCGTGATGTACAGCGTCCCCTTCTCGCCGACCGGCAGCATCTTGCCGCTCTCGAGGTCGGCCACCTCGAGCAGCACCGCGTCCTCGTTGATGTGCATGCCGGTCTTGTGCACGCATTCGGCCGCCATGATTCCGGCCTCGTTGGTGCCATAGGAGTCGAAGCAGGGGGCACCCCAGAGTTCCTCGATCTCCGCGCGATCCTCGATGCCGATGTGCGAGCAGATCGCGCGCACCCCCAGGCTCCTGGGGTCCAGGTTCATTTCGTCGCGCGCCAGGTGGGCCATATGGCGCATGTAGGCGGGAAAACCCAGCAGGATGTCGATCTTCCACTGCTGCATGATCTCGATCTGCCGCCGGGTGGGCGTGGACGCGCCGCTGCCCGTCATCACCGGTATGGCACCGGTGTATTTCCAGATTCCGTCCCGGGCGCCGAAGCCGCCGTTGGACAGGCCCAGCGACAAGGTGGCCAGCGCCAGGTCCCCCGGGCGCATGCCCTGCATGACGTAACGCCTGGCGCTGAGCACCGCCATGGTTTCCCGGTCCTGTGGCGTATAGAGCATGGGACGCGGCAGGCCGGTGGTTCCGCCACTGGTATGCAGCACGAGTGGCATCACATCGGGCCCGTCGAGCGGTATGCCCATGAAGTCGCCGAACGGCGGGTTGCGCTCGATGCTCTCGCGAATGTCGTGTACCGAATACGGCGGGATCTTCTCGATGTCGTCCAATGACGTGACATCGCCCGGCTCGATGCCGGCATTGCTCCAGTGCCGGCGGTAGAACGGGATCTCCCACCCACGGCGGACCGTCGCCAGGAAGCGTTTTTCCTGCAACTGGCGCAACTGGTCCCGCGGCTTGCGATAGACCGCGCTGAAGAAGTCCGGCGGAGGCGGGTACTCGGCATTGTGCGCCGCGAAATCCAGCGACTGCCAGTACCGGGGATAGTGCATGTGCTCGTCGATATTCACAGAAGACTCCCTCTGCGCCCGCCATCCACGGAGATGACCGAGCCGGTAATGTAGGCGCCATAGGAAGACACGAGCAAGGCGACCAGTCCGGCCACCTCGTCGGGCGATCCTATGCGTCCGAGGGGCGTCGTCGCATTGAGCTCGTCCTGGGCCGATCCCCCGGACGCCCCGGTGTTGCCGAACACCTTTGCTACGCGCGGGGTTTCGATGACGCCCGGACAGATCGTGTTCACGGTGATCGCATCCTGCGCGACCTCCAGCGACAGCGTCTTGGCGTAACCCAATACACCGGCCCAGGTCGCAACGGACAGCCCGAACCCGGGCTTGGGTTGCAGTGCCGAGAGCGCCGCAATGTTCACGATGCTGCCGCCTCCGGCCTGGCGCATGTGGCCGATCGCAGCCCTGCTCAGCCGCACGACGCTCATCAGGTTCTGCTGCACCGCCTTGTCCCACTGGGTATCGTCGAAATCCACCAGCTTGCCCAGCGGCGGGGCGCCGTCGTTGTTGATCAGGATGTCCACACGGCCCAATGCCTGTGCCGCCGTGCCGACGATGCGGTCGCAGTCTTGCGCGATGCGGATGTCGCCCTGAATGGCAACCGGATCGGTCCCGGTCTCGCGTCGCACCTGGTCCACCTTCTCGAGCAGCCGCTCGATGCGTCGTGCGGCCATTGCAACACGCACGCCTTCGCCGGCGAGCAGTCGCGCGATCGCGAACCCGATGCCGGAACTCGCGCCGTTGACGATGGCGCACTTGCCCTGGAGCTGGAGGTCCATGCGTCAGACCTCCAGACCGGGCATGCAGCGCGAGAACAGCTCCGCGGCGTTGCCGTGAAAGAGCCGTTCCAGCACCTCGTCGGTGTAGCCCATGTCCTTCCACTCGCCCACGATGCGCTCATAGCGGAAAAGCGGGTAGTCGCAGCCGAACATGACACGGTGCTTCAGCCGGCGCGGAATCTCCCGTTTCAGGGCCTCGGTCAGATGCTTGGGGGCCCAGCCATGCAGCTCGCACCAGACATTGGGCTTGTGCAACATGATCGCGATCATCTCGTCCTGCCAGGGCCATGCCGCACGCGCGGCGATGATCTGCAGTTCCGGGAAACGGGCCGCCACATGGTCCACGTGGCGCGGATGGTCGTGATCCAGGATCCGGCCGCCACCGCCGGGAAGCCCGGCACCCGCACCGGTCGTGCCGACAAAGATCAGCACCGGTCGCGACGCGTCGACGGACGCACGGTAGAAGTCGTCGTAGATGGGGTCCGACGCGGGAATGCCCGTGCCGGACCCGGCCACGGCAAGGCCCACCATGCCGGTGCAGGCCGCCATGCAGCGTCGCATCTCGTTGATGCCCGCCGCACCCTCGCGCGGATGGATCTGCAGCCACAGACCGAGGATGGTCTGCGGGTGCGATGCCTGCGTCTCCAGCGCGTAGTCATGGTGTGCGCGCACCTCGTCCAGCGGGAGGTCCTTGGTGAATCCGAAGTCCAGCATGACGCGGGCATTCATCTGCTGAAAATACGATGCCATCCCGGCCTCGGTGTCGTACGTCGGCTCTGATCGCCAGACCGCATGTTGTCGCGCCAGCTGCTCGGGCGTGCGCAGGACATAACCCCTGCGCGTGCCCCAATGCGAATGCAGGTCGATGATTCTCATGCGGTCTCGGCCTGGTTCACGGTCAGCACCTGGCGCGGGTTCTCGGTCAACAGGCGCCAGAACGTCTCTTCGGGAATTCCGACACGCCTGAGCTTGTCCGGCGTCGTGCGCAGGAAGTCGGCCTGTGTCGCCTTGCCCACCACCGGGCTCGATCGCATCCAGCCCAGGCTGAAGAGGTTGTTGTCGGACGACAACAGGATCCGATGCATGAAGCCGGCGTCGATCGCGTTTTTCACGGCATCGGCACGGCGTTCGTCGGGGTGTGCGTAATGGGTCACGATCGCGGCGTTGATCACCGTGAACGAGTCGTAGCTGATCCACGCGCCCATGGACGCGATCTTGCGGTCGCGCACCGGATCGATGGCACCGCCATGGCTGCAGTGGCTGATGATCACGCGGGACAGATCCAGCCCTTCGCCGCCCATCACGTCCAGTACGCGCATGGCCTCCCAGGCACCGTGCGAGACCACCGGAACCCCCATCTTCGCGGCGGCGCGGGCGGCCGCCTTGTGCAGCAGTTCGTCGTCCGCCGTCATCGTGCGACCGATGCCGACCTTGATGAAGCCGGGGCGGATTCCGGTCTTCCCGATGCCGTCGGTGAGTTCCCGCACGAAGAGTTCCTCGTAGTACTCCACGGACTTGCCGACGAAATGGTTGGCCACGCCGGCCGACGCCCAGAATCCGGTTGGAATGATCAGGTTCACGCCGCTGTACCGGGACAACATCCGGTAGAACTCGACGTCGCGGCCCATTCCGATGCCCGAGCAGCACATCATCGAGCGCCCGCCCAGTTCGTAATACTCGGTGAGCGCCGAAAGGCACTTCGCGAACACCTGCGGATAGTGGAACCACCACTCCGGGTCCAGCTCCCATCCCGGCGGTCCCCAGACGATGTGTTCGTGGGTCCCCGTGGGACCCAGTTCGTTCGGGTGAACCGGTCCCAGAACCGTATTGACGTATTGCATGTGCGTTGTTCCGATCTATTCAGCCATGGTCCGAAAACCCTGCGCAAAGTCATTGATCCGGTCGCTGTCCCGGTTGTCGGGTCTGATCGGGGTCAGGAGCTTGCGCGTGTTCTCCACCAGCATCGTGTGAATCGTGCTTTCGCCCACGCCCAGCCGTTCCAGGCGCGGCACGAAGTCGCGCAGCAAGTGGTCGTAGCGATGGCGGGTTGCGCCGATGCCGAGCCCGCAACCGATCGCGCTGCAGGACAGGATGAGCCGATCCGCGAAACCCGCGTCGACCATCTTCTTCACCATCGCGGCACGCTGGTCGTCCGACATCCCATGCGGTGGCGAACGCTCGTCCCAGCCCACATGGTCGTACGCGATGTACGAGCCTTCGGATGCGAGCCGCATGTCGCGATCGAGGTCGAGCACCCGCGCGTCGTCGCAATGGCCGACCACGATGCGAGTGGGGTGCACGCCTTCTTCCTGGCACACCAGCTCCATGTGCCGTTGGCACTGCCCCACGCCGTCGGTGAACACGACCGTGCCGGTCTTGCGTGCCGCGATCGCGGCTCCGCGGATGGCCTGCTCTTCGGCGATGCTGATGTCGTCGTGCGTGCTTCCGCAACGGGTGAACGCGGCCCTGCTCGTCGAGCGGATCATCGCCGGTGCCGCCATTCCCTGGGTCAGTTCGTTGTAGAACAGGAACATCATGTATTCCTTGGTGCCCGCATGGGACGGTGCCGGTGCGCCCGGCACCTCGCGACGCCACTGGAACGGCCCATGGCCACGGTAGAAATAACCGATCAGGCTGAAGTGCGCGGGAATGCTGCGCTGCTGGCTCACGAAACCGGTCGAGCACACGATATGGACGTCCGAGAGTTCGGCCAGCCGCTTGTACATCGGGACGTTGCGCCCCATCGAAATGCCGGAGGTGTCGACCAGCGTCTTTCCGCCTGCCTTGCGGAAATCCTTCAGATAACCGAGCAGGCGTTCGAAGGCTTCGGCACGGTCGAAGGGCGCATCCGGGTCGTATTGCCAGCCCGTGCGTCCATACAGCAGGCATTCGTGAAATGCGACCACGCCGAGGTCGGCGGGGTCCAGCGGGCCCAGCAGGCTTTCAATAGCGGCCATCAGGAATCGCTCCTACGGAGAAGTTGTGCCGGATTGGCAATCAGGATCTGGTCCACGTCGGCCTGCTGCACACCCGTCTTGCGCAGCAACGGCACGAAGGACTCCAGCAGATGCGTCGATGCGTGCGGGCTGCTCGGTTGCCCGCCCAGTCGCACCATGGAGGTGTTGCAGGACAGGAGCACGTTGCCGCACAAGCCTTGCTCGGCCAGACGCAGCACGAGTTGCGCGCGTTGTTCGTCGCTCATGGCTTCTTCGCCGGGGATCGGTCCCCAACCGACATGGTCCACGGCCACGCGATAGCCACGTTTCGCATAGTCGATGACACGATCCTGGTGCAGCGCCGTGGTGTCGCAGTGACCGATCACGACCCGTGCCGGCGGCAGGCCGGCCTGCTCGATGATCGGTTCGGCCGCCGCGAAACTGGCCACCGAGTTCAGGAACAATGGCGCCCCCGCATGCAGGGCCGCGGATACCGTCGCACGAAGGACACGCCCGGCCGCTTCATCCAGCGCGGCGCCATCGGCGCTTGCCAGCAGCGCGCTGGCCTTGTGCGTGGTGCGGCGCATGCCGGGTTCGACGAGTTGCCCTTGCTGCACCGCCTGCGCCAGTTGCGCGGCCATGCTGGCGACGTCGGGTCGAGGCTCGACGAGGTAGTAGGACGGCAGGCAGTCCGGTGTTCCGAACCCCGCAGTGGTGAGAACCTGCACCCCCGATGCCTCGCCGATGGCCGCCAGCAGATCGGGGTCGCGGAATCCGCCACTGCCGCTCCAGTCGAGCAAGGCCACGCCGCCGGCTGCCTTGAAGGCCTGCAGTCGCGTCACCGCTGTCTCGAACAGGCGGGGACGATCCAGCACGATGGTGGGGTCATGCCTCCAGCCTGAACGTGCGTCGACGAGGGTCTCCCGCACGGCAATGATGCCGGACGCGGGTTCGGGTGTGCGCGCCGGGGCGGCGCCGGAGGAAGCGGGTGTCATCATTGGATCTGGAGCGCTTGCGCGGGATTGAGGGTCAGCATGCCGTGCAACTGCCCGTCGGTGATGCCTGCGTTCTTGAGCTTGGGCACGAAGTACCTGAGCACGTTGCCGAGGTTGCTGATGTGCCGCTCGGCGTCGCCGAGCACACCGGCCTTGCTTCCCGCCGAAACGATCAGGCGCGACGCGTGGCCGGACTCGACCATCCGGGCCACGAGCTCCACGCGTTCGTCGTCCGGCCGCGCGTGGGGCAGTGACGACCAGCCTTCCAGTCCGACGTTGTCATAGGCCACCCACGCGCCCTGACGCGCCAGGTCCTTGTCGCGTTCGATGTCGATGACCTGGTCGCAATCGCCGAAGACGACGCGAGAGAAGTCGAGCGACTCGTCGTGGAAGATGTCGCGCTGCATGCGCCAGGACGCGATGCCGTGCGTGATGATGCAGGCACCCGACTTGCGGGCTGCGCGCGCCGCCGCGTGATGGATGCGACGCTCCAGGTCGGTGAGTTCGGCCCCCGCGCTGCCGACGCTGAGCACGCCGGCCTTCACGCCGGTATGGCCCATGCCGACCGTCAGTTCGTGCACGAACAGCGAGGTGAGTTCGTCCGTGGTCATGTCTCGGAAGTGTGCAGGTGTCCCCGCTCCCGACCAGAACCCGGTGCTCGCGACGATGTGCACACCGGTGACGGCCGCGAGTTTGACGGACACGTCGATGTCGCGTCCCCATCCGATGCCGGAGCAATCGACGAAGGTGCCGCCGCCTTGCAGCTTGAAGTCCAGCAGGTCGCTGAACGCACGCTCGAAGACCTTCGCGATCTTCGACCATGTGCTCTCGGCAAAGGCCCAGCTTTCCGGGCCCCAGAAGATGTGTTCGCGCGCCGCGACGATGCCCATCTCTTCGGGATGGAGAGGGCCGAGCAGCGTATTCAGATGTCCCATAAAGCTCCAGCGTTGTGTACGTTGCGGATGGCCGCCAGCAAAAAAATTCAGTCTAAGATTCAAGCAATGTCGAGTCCATACACCTGAAGGAATTGCGTACATCATGAAATCGAATATCGAGCTGTCGGCGTTGCGCGCGCTCTCGGCATTGCTGGCCGACGGGAGCGTCTCCAAGGCGGCAGAGCGGCTCGACATGAGTCAGCCGGCGATGAGCATGCAGTTGCGCCGTCTTCGCACCATCTTCAACGACCCGCTGCTGGTGCGTGGACAAGGCGGTCTCATTCCCACGCCGCGTGCGCTGCAGCTTCAACCCGAGGTGGAAGACGTCCTGCAGCGCGCGGACAATCTGTTGAACGTGACGCCGGACGCGATCTCGTCCAAGACATTGCGCATGCGCATCCTGATCGTCGCGACCGACTATGCGCAGCACATCGTGCTCAGCGAGATCATGGAACGCCTCGAGACCGAGGCTCCGCATATCCACATCGACGTGCGCCTGGCGAATTCATCGCGCGGTTCGCAATGGATGGAGGACGGCGAGGTCGACCTGGGCATCGGCCCGGACGCGGCGCTCAACGGAAGAATGCACTTCGACGAGTTGTTCCGCGATCGAGCGGTCTGCGTTCTCGGCAAGCGCTTCTTTGCCGAGAACGATGAGCTCACCCTCGATCAGTTCTGCGCCACACCGCAGATACGGGTCGCTCCGACGAGAAGCGGCTACTTCGACCAGGGCATCGACCGGGCGCTCGAACGCATGGGGCGCAGCCGGCAAGTGGTGCTCACGATGGAGAGCTTCATCATGGTCCCGCGGGTCGTGACACGGCGTCCCGTACTGGCGACACTCCCGGCCCGACTGCTGAAGCACATGTATGTGTCACGCCATGTCTGGCAGGCCCCCCTGCCGCTGGCATTGCCCGAACTGAGCATCGGCATGTATTGGCACGAGCGCACCCATCGCAGTCCCGTGCACCGATGGTTCCGATCCCTGGTCCGCGACAGCATGTCCGGCAAGGACGCGTCGCAGCCCGCCACGCGCCATGCCGAAGCCGCGCCCTGACGGGTCGTCCGGGCCCCCTGCTGCAGGCGCGTGATCCCCACAGGGCCGTAGTGCCCCGGTGCGAGAGCCGATGTGCCGCCGGAAGGCGGCAACCAACGACGCCGCGCGTCGAGGTGCGCGGCGACGCGTCGACTATGCCAATGCCCGCAGGAAGCGATCGACGATGCGCCGCGCATACCCGGCCGCGACATCGTCGATGAACTGCTGGAAGTCGACGTGGGCCGTATCGTCCGCGCGGTCCGAGACCGTGCGCACGGCCGCAAACGCGATGCCGTAGTCGTGGCAGACCTGCGCGACCGCAGCGCCTTCCATCTCGATGGCCAGCGCCTCCATGGCTTGTGCACGCAGCGCGTCGCGCACCTCGTGCGAAGTCTGCGCGGTGGCGATGAATCGGTCGCCGCTGGCAATGAGGCCCCGGTGTACCACCGGAGCGGCGGGCTCGCGCCCGATCCCGCCCACAGGCGGCATGTCCCGCATGGCGTCACGGCTGGCCTGCTCCAGCAGGCCGGTCAGTCGCGGATCGCACGCGAACCGCGTGCGCTGGTACAAGGGAATCTCGAACCGCGGGAACAGCGGCGAGGCGTCCATGTCGTGTTGCACGAAATCGCTGGCCACCACGACATCGCCCACCTGGACCTGCGGCCCCAGTCCCCCGGCCACTCCGGTGAATACGATCTGGTCCGCGCCAAAGGCCTCGATCAGCGTCGTGGCCGTGGTCGCCGCGGCGACCTTGCCGATGCGCGACAGCGCCAGCACCACCGGCAGGCCATGCAGCTCGCCGACCCAGAACACCCGTCCGCCGCGCTGCACCTGGCGCGCCTGTGCCAGGTGCGCGATCAGGCCCGCCTGTTCCTGCTCGAGCGCGCTGAGAATCGCGGTGGTCGCCATGGGTCGCCGGCCTATTTGTCGCGCAACTCGCGGCGCAGGATCTTGCCCACCGGAGTCTTGGGCAGGTCGGCCCGGAACTCCACCACCTTGGGCTGCTTGTACGCCGTGAGGTTTTCCTTGCACCAGGCGCGGACCTGCGCCTCGGTCAGTGCCGGATCCTTCTTGACGATGATCAGTTTCACCGCCTCGCCGGTCTTGGCGTCGGGGACGCCGACACAGGCGCATTCCAGCACGCCGGCCAGCTGCGAGACGACTTCCTCGATCTCGGTCGGATAGACGTTGAAGCCGCTGACCAGCACCATGTCCTTCTTGCGGTCGACGATGCGGAAATAGCCGCGGTCGTCCATCACGCCGATGTCGCCGGTGCGGAAGTAACCGTCGGAGGTCATGACCTTGGCGGTTTCGTCCGGACGTTGCCAGTACCCGGCCATGACCTGCGGGCCCTTGATGGCGATCTCGCCCGGCTCTCCCGGCTCGGCGTCGACGCCGTCGTCGTCGACCAGCTTCATCCAGGTGTTGGGCAGGGGCACGCCGATGGTTCCGCTGAACTCGGTGGCATTGGCCGGGTTGCCGCTGGCCGTGGGAGAGGTCTCGCTCAGGCCGTAACCCTCCAGGATCGGCTTGCCGGTCTTTTCCTTCCACAACGCGGCGACCGCACTTTGCACCGCGGTACCACCCCCGGTGGCGGCCACGAGATGGCTCCAGTCGACGGTGTTGAAATCGGGATGATGGGCCATGCCGTTGAACAAGGTGTTGACCGCCGGCAGCAGATGGATGCGGTGCCTGGACAGTTCCTTGAGCATACCGGGCATGTCGCGCGGGTTGGCGATCAGGATCAACTTGCCGCCCAGCCGCATCGACAACATCATGCAGTAGGTGAAGGCGAAGATATGGTAGAGCGGCAATGCGCAGACGATGGTCGGCTGCTCGTTCGACGGAATCGTGTCCATCGCCGGCGCGGCCCAGACCTCGTTCTGCAACACATTGGCCACCAGGTTGCGATGCATCAGCACCGCGCCCTTGGACAGGCCGGTGGTGCCGCCGGTGTATTGCAGCACCGCCATGTCGTCACTCTTGATCGTCGGTGTCTTCAGCGTCGCTGGCGTGCCGCGCGCGACGGCCTCGTTGAAACGCACCGCGCCGGGCAGGTTGAACGGCGGTACCAGTTTCCTGGCGTGGCGCACCACGTAGTTGACCACGGTACCCTTGAGCAGCCCCAGCTGGTCGCCCATGGCGGCGAGCACGACGTGCTTGACGGCCGTCGTGCCCATGCATTTCTCCAGCGTCGCGGCGAAGTTCTCCAGGATCACGATGGCCTTGGCACCGGAGTCCTTGAGCTGGTGTTCGAGTTCGCGCGCGGTATACAGCGGATTCACGTTGACCAGTACCATGCCGGCGCGCAGGATGGCGGCCACCGCGACGAGGTATTGCGGCACGTTGGGCATCATGACCGCGACGCGGTCTCCCTGGACCAGGCCCAGCGATTGCAGATAGGCGCCGAACGCCTCGCTCAGGCTGTCGATCTGCCGGTACGTGAGGTCGCGGCCCATGAAGCTGCAGGCCGCGCGTTGCGCATGCTTGCGAAAACTTTCGTCGATCAGTTCGACCAGCGTGCCGTATTGCGCCACGTCGATATCGGCCGGCACCCCGGGGGGGTAGCTGCTGAGCCAGATGCGGTCGGTCATTGTGTCGTGTCTCCAGTCCATCCGAATCGGGTCGATGCCGCCTGGCGCCGGGACGCCAAGCCTTATCTGCTTCCCGCCTCTGTTCGTTTCCTGCTCCGGACCGGATGCCGGCGTGCCCTGGAGGCCGCGCAGCCCGGCCGTGTCGTTCGCGACTATTCGATCGCCTTGCCCATTTCCTCGACGATCTTCTTGGCGTCCCCGAACACCATCATGGTCTTGTCCATG